>JAIZWN010000753.1 GCA_020443945.1 Candidatus Thiosymbion ectosymbiont of Robbea hypermnestra
TCAGCGCGGCGAGAAGCGGCCAGCCGCGAGGCGCGTGAGCGCAGGAATAGCTACCCCTATTGCAAGCTCGCGCAACGGATTTGGATGTGTTTTGCGTCTCGGGGTATACTCGGGGGCTTGGCGAGATGTGGAGGCGGTTTCCCGTCCGAAGAGGGGCCGCCTTTTGTTTTTCGGGGGAGGGGGCGCGTGGGCGAGTCCTTGATGGCTACTTATCACCGACTTCCGGTCACCTTCGCCCGCGGCGAGGGGGTCTGGTTGTGGGATACCGCCGGTAAGCGTTATCTGGACGCCTTGTCGGGCATTGCCGTCTGCGGCCTGGGCCATGCCCACCCCGCCGTGCACCGGGCCCTGTGCGAGCAATCCGGGAGCCTGGTCCATACCTCCAACCTGTATCGGATCGGTGAACAGGAGGTCTTGGGGGAGAGGCTGACCGAGCTCTCGGGTCTGGAGAAGGTGTTTTTCTGTAACTCGGGCGCGGAGGCCAACGAAGCGGCCATCAAGATCGCCCGCCTCCATGCCCACAACCGGGGTATCGAGCAGCCGGCCATTCTGGTGATGGAGGGGAGCTTCCACGGCCGCACCCTGGCGACCCTGAGCGCCACCGGAAACCCGCGGATACAGGCGGGCTTCGGGCCCCTGGTGCAGGGGTTCGTCCGGGTTCCCTACGATGATCCGGCGGCGGTGGAGGCCGCGGCGGCCGATCACCCGGAGATCGTCGCGGTCCTGGTAGAGCCGATCCAGGGCGAGGGTGGCGTCCGGATCCCCGCCGGGGATTATCTCGACCGGCTGCGCGCGCTCTGTGACCGTCATGGCTGGTTGCTCATGCTGGACGAGGTACAGACCGGCATGGGTCGCACCGGGCATTTCTGCTCCTTTCAGGCCAATGCTATCCGGCCCGATGTGGTGACCCTGGCCAAGGGACTCGGCAACGGCTTTCCGATCGGCGCCTGCCTGGCCCGGGGTGCGGCGGCCCAGGTTCTGGGACCCGGCACCCATGCCAGCACGTTCGGCGGTAGTCCGCTGGCGTGTCGGGTGGCCCGAACCGTGATCGAGACCCTGCAACAGGACCGCCTGGCGGAGCGCGCCGCGCGCATGGGCGCTTATCTGCTCGCCGGTTTCGCGCGCCTGCTGGACGGTATCGAGGGCGTACTCGAGCTCCGCGGCCGTGGGCTCATGCTCGGCATCGAGCTCGACCGGCCCTGCGCCGATCTGGTCCACCGGACCCTCGCGGCGGGATTGCTCGTCAATGTGACCGCCGAGCGGGTCGTGCGCCTGCTGCCGCCCCTGATACTCGAGCAACCAGAGGCGGATCTGCTGTTGCGGGAGCTCTCGTCGTCGCTTCGGCGCTTCCTGCAATCGCCTGAGGATTCGACTCCATCGGGAAACTGACGCCTATGGATTTCGCCAGCAAGCCGTTACGCCACTTCCTTACCCTGTCGGACCTCCGTGCGGAGGAAGCCCGAGACCTGCTGCAACGGGCCACCGAGCTCAAGCGGATGGCCCGCGCCGGCGTGCCTTTCGAGCCCTTGAAGAATCGGACCTTGGGCATGATCTTCGAGAAGTCCTCGACCAGAACCCGGGTCTCCTTCGAGGCCGGCATGACCCAACTCGGTGGTCATGCGATGTTCCTGTCGCCACAGGACATCCAGCTCGGCCGCGGGGAGTCGGTGGAAGACAGCGCGCGCGTCTTGTCCCGCATGGTCGACGCGGTGATGATCCGCACCTTCGAGCAGCGGAAGCTGGAGCGCTTTGCCGAGTACTCCCAGGTGCCCGTGATCAATGGCCTTACGGATCGTTTTCATCCTTGCCAACTGCTGGCCGATCTCTTGACCTACCAGGAGCAGCGGGGAAGTATCCGCGGGCGCACCGTGGCCTGGATCGGCGACGGCAACAATGTGTGCCATTCCTACGTGGAAGCGGCCCGGCTGTTCGATTTCGAGCTGCGCATCGCCTGTCCCGAAGGCTTTCAGCCGGATGCCGACATCCTGGCGGGGGCCGGGGGCTGCTGCACCCTGCTGCCGGCCGCGGCGGCCGCAGCGACGGGCGCGGATCTCGTGGTCACCGATGTCTGGACCAGCATGGGGCAGGAGCAGGAGCAGGCGCAGCGCGCCCAGGTCTTCGCCCCCTTCCAGGTGGACGAGGCGCTGATGGGAAGGGCCGCCCGAGACGCCTTGTTCATGCACTGCCTGCCGGCCCATCGGGGGGAAGAAGTCACGGCCGCGGTCATCGACGGCCCCCAGTCGGTAGTATGGGACGAGGCCGAAAATCGGCTCCACACCCAAAAGGCCCTGCTGGAATTTCTGCTCGTAACCTGAGTTTTTCACCCGCATCCGAAACAGGGCGTCTCGCCATGGTTATTCGCCACCAAAGAAGCTTCACGATCCGTTTTCTCCTGTTACTGCTGTGCCTCTGCGGCCTCGGTCAGGTCCTGGCCGAGACCCGCTATATCACCGACATGGCGCAGATCACCCTGCGCCGAGGCGAGGGCACCCAGTACAAAATCCTCCGTTTCCTGCCGAGCGGCACGGCGGTGCGGGAATTGAGCAGGAACAAAGCAACCGGCTACTCGCGGATCCGCGCCGAGGATGGCACGGTCGGATATGTGCTGACCCGCCAGCTGCAGGACGAGCCGGGCGCGCGTGAACGGCTGGTGGTGATGGAAAAGCGCCTGGCGGAGTTCCAACAGGCCCCGGATCAGCTGACCTCGAAGCTCAACGAGTGCCGAGTGGCCCATGAAAAGCTCAAGGCCGATCACGAAGCCCTGGCGAAGGAGAAAGAACGGATCGAGACGGAGCTGGCCGAACTCAAGCATACCTCCGCCAACCTGGTCTCCATTACCCATGAACGCTCGCAATTACGCCGGCGCGTGGCGGACCTGACCCGGAAACTGAAGGATGCCGAGCAGAAAAATCGGGATCTGAAGAACAAAACCAATCAGCGCTGGTTTCTGATCGGCGCCGGCGTGGTGATCGGCTCGATCCTCATCGGTCTCATCCTGCCCAACCTGCGCTCCCGCCGCCGTAAGAGCGGTTGGTAAAACCGGAAGTCCTCAAATCAAAGGAGAAGGCAATGGCAAACGAAGGCTATCACGAACCGGTCGGCGAGCTCTCCGGGCTGACGCGGGATCTGCACCGGGCGATCACATCACTCATGGAGGAACTGGAGGCCATCGATTGGTACAACCAACGGGTCGATACCTGCTGGGACGATGGGCTGAAGGCGATCCTTGCGCACAACCGCGACGAGGAAAAAGAACACGCCGCGATGCTGCTCGAATGGATCCGCCGCCAGGACGCCACCTTCGAAAAGGAGCTGAAGGACTATCTGTTCACCGAAAAACGGATTGCCCACGGCTAAAAGGCTGTCTGATAAGAGGCTTTCTGAAAACGAACCCATTAATGTTAAATCGGCAGGCTGGGGTGAGCTTGCGAACCCCAGCCTTCGCGTTCCGTATAGCGGACAACATTTCTCTCGTTCCTATGCGCTTTATCTCCCTGGGCAGTGGCAGCAAGGGCAACGCCACTTTGGTGGAGACCGACGGGACCCGGCTGCTGGTGGACTGTGGCTTCGGGGTACGGGAGCTCCAGCGGCGTCTGCGGCAAGCGGAGGTCTCGGCCCAGGAGCTGGACGCCATTCTGGTTACCCACGAGCATGGGGATCATATGCGGGGGGTGAGGGCGCTTGCCATGCGCTTCGGCCTCGAGGTCTGGACCACCCCCGGCACCTGGCGCCAGGCCGACGGCGGCGAGCTCCCCGGGCTGCGGTTGTTTTCAGGGCATCGAGGCGGCTTTCGCATCGGCGATGTTCGGGTGACGCCCTTTCCCGTGCCCCACGACGCCCGTGAACCCTGCCAGTTTGTTTTCGAGTCCGCGGGCCTGCGGTTGGGTATGCTGACGGATGCCGGCTATGTCACCACCCACGCCCGGGACCTGTTGCGGGAATGCAGCGCCTTGATGGTCGAGTGCAACCATGATCCCGACATGCTGTACGGGGGGCCCTATCCCCCCTCGCTCCAGGCGCGGGTGGGCGGTCGCTATGGCCATCTCAGCAATCACCAGGCCACCGAGCTCTTGGATAGCCTGCCCTGGGCGGGATTGAGCCACCTCCTCATCGCCCATATCAGCGAGAAGAACAATCATCCCCGGCGGGTGCGCGAGGCCCTGGGAGGGGTGTCCGCCGATCTGGCGCAACGGGCCATCCTCACCGACCAGGCTCTCCCCGGCTCCTGGCTGGTGCTCTAGTACCCCGTTTCACCCTATTTTTCACCCTCAGAGCCCTCCCAACCGCGCCAAGGCAAGGCACGGCGCGCAGGGAATAGTCCCCTCTTGCCAAGTGCCGTAACGCCGCCTTGGCGCGGTTGGGGGGCTCCCTTCGGACGCAACGAGAAGCGGCCATCTGCGTCGTTGCGCGAGCTTGAAATAGGGCT
>JAIZWN010000754.1 GCA_020443945.1 Candidatus Thiosymbion ectosymbiont of Robbea hypermnestra
CCCCCACCCGCGCCAAGGCCAGGCGTGGCGTGGCTCTCTCGCTCGGTGCTCTCCGCTCGCCTTGGCGCGGTTGGGAGGGCTCTGAGGGTGAAAAATAAGGTGAAACGGGGCACTAGCTATGTATAGTAGGTCCCTTTGGTTTGATAGGCCTGATGATGGGTTTCGGCGCGGTCAAGTTTGTTGGTATACCCCAAAGCTCATTGGCGCGCCTCTACCCATCCTACCGTGCTTCCCTCAGTTCTTCAGACCTTTGATGCGTGAGTCGCGGTTGACCAGAACCACGAATGAACACCAATTTTTAGCCGCAAATGAACGCAAAAAACGCAAATTCGGAATCGATTCGATTTGCGTTCATTAGCGTTTATTTGCGGCAAAAAGAATGTTAATGAGCCCTGACGAAGTGTGAGCGTGTAGGATGGGTAGAGGCGCGGATATGAGGAGTGGTTTTTGGCACGGTTTTTCTCGCGCCGAAACCCATTACTGAAAGTTCCTGGCCGAGTTCCAATCGGACAGGATTCACAGGATTTTGCAGGATTAACAGGATTTTCTTTGTTTTAATTCGTGCCACCGTGCAACGGAAGTTCAAAACAGCAAAGTTAAAGCATCCTGTTAATCCTGCAAAATCCTGTGAATCCTGTCCGATTAGAATCTTGCAATGAGTATCCAGCCGGATTGATGGGTACGCTCCGCTTCGGGCAGCCGAACCGGCCACCGCGGTTCGCAAACCCCCGTGGCCCGACTGGAGCACTCGACCCGCTTGCCGGGCGCTGGCTTTGCAGCCTACCAACGCCCGGACAAGGCCCGCAGCAGGCCGCTGTGCATGGCGGACAACAGCCGCTCGAGGGGCCGTTTGCGGACCGCGTAGGCAACCAGGTAGATAGCCGCGTCGGTGCGCGCGCTCAGCAGGTAATCGTCACTGGTTTCCACCGCGTCCACCAGGCCGAGCGCCACCGCCTGGGTGCCGTGCCAGTATTCGCCGGTGGCCACCTGGCCCAGATCCACATGCGGCCGGTACTCCCGGATAAAGTCCTTGAACAACCCGTGGGTATCCTCGAGCTGCTCGCGCACCTTCTCCCGATCCGCGTCCGAGTTCTCGCCGAACAGGGTCAGGGTCCGCTTGTACTCGCCGGCCGTGTGCAGCTCGAAATCCACGCCGCGGCGCTCCAGCAGGCGGTGGAAGTTGGGCAGCTGCACCAGCACGCCGATGGAGCCCACCGCGGCAAAGGGCGCCGCGATGATGCGGTCGGCCACGCAGGCCATCAGGTAGCCGCCGCTGGCGGCGATCTTGTCCACCGCCACGGTCAGGCGCACCTCGCTGCGGCGCACCCGCGCCAACTGAGAGGCGGCCAGACCATGCTCGGGCAGGGTCCCGCCGGCGTTTTCGAGCCGCACCAAAAGCTCGTCGCCCGCCCCCGCCTCCATCAGCACGCAGGTAATGAGCTCCCGCAGGGAGGCCACCTCGGTGGCCTTGATATCGCCGTGAAAATCGATCACGAAGAGCCGCCGCCGGTCCCCCTTCTCTGCCTTGGCGTGCTCCTTGCGCGCCTTGCGCTCCTGCTTCAGGGCCTTGGCCGCCGCCTTCTTCGGCAGCGAGGCCTGCTTCAGGACCCGCGCCAGCTCGCGGTACTTGCCATCCAGGTCCCTTACCTCGATCCGCTCCCCGTCCCCATGGAACCCGCCGCGGGCGCGCAGCAGGGCAATCAGCAAGGCGCCGATCAAGAGGACCAGGGTCAGGGATTTTGCGAAAAACAGGCCGTATTCGACCAAGGCTGCGATCATGGGCGGGGTCTCCGGGGAAATGCTGAGGGGCTCACACGGCGATCGGCGCGCGAATCGCCGGATGGGGATCATAGCCATCGAACCGGAAATCCTCCAGCCTGTAATCGAACAGGGACGCGGGACGCCGCGGGAGCACCAGGCGCGGCAGAGGACGCGGCTCGCGCCCCAGCTGCTCGTAGACAATATCCCGCGTGAGGTGATTCCGGTAGAGATGCAGATCGCCGAAGCTGTGGACGAAATCGCCGACGGCGAGATCACACTGCTGGGCGATCATGTGGGTCAGCAGCGCATAACTGGCGATATTGAAGGGCACCCCCAGGAACAGATCGGCGCTGCGTTGATAGAGCTGGCAGGAAAGCCGCCCATCCTGCACATAAAACTGGAACAGGCAGTGACAGGGCGCCAGGGCCATGCGCCCGCGGGCGGCGTTCTCCTGAGGCGACAGGCCCGGCAACGGCAGCTCCGCCGGATTCCAGGCCGAGACCAGCAGACGGCGCGAGTCGGGATCCGCGCGGATGGCGGCCACCACCTCGGCAAGCTGATCGATGGCGGCGCCGTCCGGGCCGGCCCAGCGCCGCCACTGGCGGCCATAAATAGGGCCGAGCTGGCCGTCCGCGCACGCCCACTCATCCCAGATACGCACCCCCCTCTCCCGCAGCCAGCGATTATCCGTAGAGCCGGTGAGAAACCACAGGAGCTCATAGATCACACTGCGCAGGTGGATCTTCTTGGTCGTGACCAGAGGAAAACCGCGGGCGAGATCAAACCGCACCTGGCGCCCGAACACCGAGCGGGTACCGACGCCGGTACGGTCCGACCGATCGGCGCCATGGTCGATCACATCACGGAGCAAATCGAGATACGGCTGCATAAATCAATTGCCGGTAGTCGGCGAATCCCCCATTCTACCCTGTTCCATGGCTGCGAGAGGTCCGGAGTTACACCCCCTCGCCCTCCAGGAGGATGGCGGTCCATCCCTGGACCGCATCGGGTGTCGCCTTTGGCGACATCCTCTCCAGTGAGAAAGGCTTTGGGCCCTGGAGAACCTTTGGCCCGTTCCTATTTTGATGAGAAAATAACACAATCACTCCATACCCAATGCTGCCGGGCCGCGGAGAGCCGAGATGGAACGCAAAATCGACAATCTGGTCGAAACACTCAGGAATGGGGTCGACCGCGGCAAAAAATGCGCCCTGCTGATCGGCGCCGGCTGCTCCGTGCAGGCCGGCATCCCCACCGCCGCCGGCTTCGTCGAGCTCATCAAGGAACACTATTCGTCAGCCTTCAAGCAAGCGACGGAGAAAACCTATCCCCACTGCATGGCCGAGCTCCCGCCGAGCGCGCGCCGCGACCTGATCGCCAAATTCGTGGATCAGGCCAAAATCAACTGGGCCCATCTTGCCATCGCCCAGCTCATGAAAGCCGGCTACGTCGACCGGGTTCTCACCGTCAACTTCGATCCCCTGGTAGTCCAGGCCTGCGCCCTGGTGGGGGAATTCCCGGCGGTCTACGACTTCGCCGCCTCCCAGCTCTTCAAGCCGGCGGAGATCCCCGACAAGGCCGTATTCCACCTCCACGGCCAACGCTCGGGATTTCGCCTGCTGCACACCGAACAGGAGGTAAAAAGCTACTCCGAGAGCCTGAGCCCGGTCTTCGAGGACGCCGGGCGGGGACGCATGTGGCTCGTCGTCGGCTACAGCGGAGACAACGACCCCGTATTCGACCACCTGGCCGCCGTGCCCCAGTTCGACAACGAGCTCTACTGGGTTACCCACCAGAACGAGGAGCCCTCCCCGGAGGTGCGCAAGCGCCTGCTCCAGCCGGACAAATACGCCTTTGCCATCAAGGGCTATGACGCCGACGGCTTCTTCGTAACCCTGGCCCAACGCCTCGGCCGTTTCCCGCCGGATTTCGTCGGCCGGCCCTTCAGCCACCTGGACCAAATGCTGAACCTGGTGGCCCCCTTCGACCTGCCCAATCAAGACACCAAATTCACCGTCCAGGCCCGGGACTGGATCGCCGACGCCATCAAGCGGTACGAGGAGGATACCGAGCCGCCCCCCACGGAGCGGAACACGGAGCGCCGCCGCACCCAGCGCACGGCGGTGAAGATGCTGACGGAACTCATGGCCGGCAACTACGCCAAGGTCAGTAAGGCCGCAGCCGGTATCTTCAATGCGGAGACCGCGAAGATGGACGCCTGGGCCCACATCATGGAAGGCAATACCCTCTCCGATCAGGCCATGACCAAGCACGGCGCCGAAGCGGACCGGCTGTTCGCCGCGGCCGGCGAGAAATACCGGACCGCCCCTCGAAATCGAGCCGGACAAGCACGCGGCGCTCAATAACTGGGGCATTGCCCTCAAGAAACAGGCCGAGACCAAACATGGCGAAGAAGCAGACCGGCTGTTGGCCGCGGCCATTGAAAAATACCGGACCGCCCTCGAAATCAAGCCGGACAAGCACGAGGCGCTCTACAACTGGGGCGCTGCCCTTATGGAACAGGCCGAAACCAAATCGGATGGGGAAGCGGAGGCCCTATATCGAGCGGTCGCGGAAAAGCTCGCCCGCGTGGAGGCGTTGGCGCCCGGACGGGGCGCTTACAACCTGGCCTGTCTGGCCGCGCTCCAGGGCCGGGGGAACGAGGCCCGTTCCTGGCTACTCAAATCCCGCAATGCCGGCCGGTTGCCGAATCGCGCCCATCTAGAGCAGGACACGGACCTCGACCGGATCCGCGACACTCGGTGGTTCCGCAAACTCCTGTCGGAGCTCTAAACGGCGAATCCGGCACGTACCGGCGGAGAGCGTAGGGGCCGCTGTGCGGACCGATAGGCTGGCAGCCCGGTAGGTTGGGCAAAGGCGCGCACGCCTGGTTGGCAAACCCGCCGACGGCCTATGGCGCGCCGTGCCCAACATTTCCTCTCGTTCCCACGCGCCGCGTGGGAATGCGGGGGCTCCGCGCCGCGGAGCCTAGTGCCCCACAGGCTGAGCTGCGCCCAGCCCGCGTAGGGCAGGATACGCCAGGGATGGCCGTATCCCGCCGATCCCGACATGGCGGGATGCGCTACGCCATCCCCCCCTACGGTCTTTGGAGAGCTTTTGGCTCGTTCCCATGCTCTATCGCGGGAATGAACCGAAGAGCCGTCATTCCGGGTGGGACCCCGGAATCTGCCGTCGTCCAGGGACGGCAAACCGGCAGCATCGCACAAGCGCCGAGTCTGTTCTCGGTGTAACAGGAAATGAGCGCCGGCGCCTGAAGTGGGTCTCGGCGGTTCCTCTCGTTCCCACGCGCCGCGTGGGAATGCGGGGACTCCGCGCCGCGGAGCCTAGTGCTCCACAGGCTGAGCTGCGCCCAACCCGCGTAGGGCGAAATACGCCAGGGATGGCCGTATCCCGCCGATCCCGACATGGCGGGATACGCTACGCTATCCCCCCCTACGGTCCTTCGAGATTTGTGCCTTTGCTCAATGGTACAGGATTCACAGGATTTCTCAGGATGAACAGGATTTTTCTTCGTTGTCTAACCGACGCGGCGGGATACGCTACGCCATCCCGCCCTACGGTCTTTGGAGAGCTTTTGGCTCGTTCCCATGCTCCATCGCGGGAATAAACCGAAGGGCCGTCATTCCGGCTGGGACGCCGAAATCTGCCGTCGTCCAGGGACGGCAACTCGAATGTCCTCAAGCCATGCCGCGCGGTCCAGGTGAGCCGTGGTCCTACCAGGCTGGCTACGGCCAAAAGCCCCTCGCCCCTGGCGGGAGAGGGGTGGCAGGGAGAGGGGGGAATCAATGGCTTCACTGCGATACGGTTAATGACTCCATGCCAAGCAAAACCAAGCAAATTAGAATCTTGCAACAAGCATCCGGATCGTCGGGGTTCGCAAGCCCACCCTACCCTACATCCAAATCCATGTAGGTTGGGGTGAAGTCGTCCCGACAGGGGCGACGAACCCCAACGGCTTTGGCTCGACCGGGCGATTTGTTGGGGTTCGCAAGCTCACCCCAACCTACATTTCTGGTAAATGGGGTCAGGTCTTGATCCGTGACTCTTGAAGGCACACATCAAGACCTGACCCCATTTCCTGC
>JAIZWN010000755.1 GCA_020443945.1 Candidatus Thiosymbion ectosymbiont of Robbea hypermnestra
ATCGAACGTATCGAGACCCTTGAGCAGACCGTGCAGGCATTCGTCCGCGATGTCGGCGTCGAATTCCGCCGGCTCTATAGCTCCCAGCGGCAAACCGAAGTCGAGCTACGTGCCTTCAAGGACGAAATGAGCGACTTCAAGGATGAGATGCGCATATTCAAGAACGAAATGAGTGACTTCAAGGACGAAATGAGCGATTTCAAGGACGAGATGCGCGCCTTCAAAAACGAGTCACGCCGGGAACAGCGGGCGATGAACAAAAAGTGGGGGGACCTCTCCAACAAGCTGGGCACCCTGGTGGAAGACCTGGTTGCCCCGAGCCTGCCCCGGATCATCGAGAACCGGCTGCACGAGCAGGTCTACGACCTCATGGTGCGACTCAAGCGCCGCCTGCCCGACGGGCGCGTGAAGGAATTCGACGCCCTGGTCGTCACCCCCGAGTGCGCCTGCCTCAACAGCACCAAGGCGACCCTGCGTAGCGCCGACGTGGAGAGCTTCGTGGCCGACATCGCCGCCTTCCGCACCTTCTTTCCCGAGCACAAGGCCCGGCCCGTAGTGGGGATCCTCGCCAGCCTCTTCGTGGAGGAAAACGTCCTTACCTACGCGGAGAGGCAAGGCTTTCTGGTCCTGGCCGTCGGCGAAGAGATCATGGAGATCAAGAACCGGCCCGGTTTCGAACCCAAGCGTTGGGAATAACGCCAGGCCCGGCGCTTGTGGTCTATGATCAGGTCCCCTTGCCTGACACGGACGCCTCGGAGCCTTCAAGGCGCCCGATCATCTCCTCATGAGCAAGCCGGATGCCGTCTATTTCTTTGGAACCTGTCTGATCGATCTGCTCTATCCGCGGGTGGGCCTATCCGCCATGCGGCTGCTTGCGGACGCGGGTGTGCAGGTTCTCTACCCCCAGGGCCAGACCTGTTGTGGCCAACCGGCCTATCATGCCGGTTACCAGGACCAGGCCCGTGACCTAGCCGCCACCCAGCTCGATGCACTGCCTGGGGCGCTCCCGGTGGTGGTCCCCTCCGCCTCCTGCGCGGGCATGTTCCGCGTACATTATCCGCGGCTCTTCGCCGGCACCGCGGACGAGGCCCGCGCTCAGGCCTTGGCCGGCCGGGTTTACGAGCTTACCGAGTTTCTGGTACGGACCCTGGAGTTCAGGCCCCTGGACCTGGGACCACCGCTGGACGTCGTCCTGCACCACTCCTGCTCGGCGCGTCGCGAGCTAAGGGTTGCGAACGCGGCCCGGACCCTGCTCGATCGCCTCGCCAACATCCGTATCCTGGAACCCGATCATGCCCATGAATGCTGCGGCTTCGGCGGAACCTTCGCGGTCAAGGAACCGGAACTCTCCGCCGCCATGGCAGCGGACAAAACCGCCGCCATCGCCGCCACCGGCGCGCCCCTGCTGGTGAGTCAGGACTGCGGTTGCCTCATGAATCTGGAGGGCACCTTCCAGTACCAAGGAAAAGGACCGCGGATCAAGCACATCGCCGAGCTGGTGTGGGAGCGGACCCATGGGGATTGAGTTCGCACAGGCTTTGCGCGACCAGCGGATGCGGGGAAATATCCGGCGTGCCCTGGATGGCCTGGCCGCCAAACGCCAGGCGGCCTTTTCGGACAGGGACGAGTGGACGCGGCTCCAGGACCAGGGACGCGCCATTCGCGCCCATGCCCTCTCCCGACTCCCCGAGTTGCTCGAGGCGCTGGAGCGCCAATGCACCGCCAACGGCATACGGGTGCACTGGGCCGAGACCTGCGACCAGGCCAACCGGCTGGTGCTGGACATCCTGCGCCAGCACCAGACACGGATGCTCGTCAAGGGCAAATCCATGGTCACCGAAGAGCTGGGGCTCAACGCCTTTCTGGAAGCTCAAGGCATCGAGGTCGTAGAGACGGATCTGGGGGAACTCATCGTTCAGCTCACGGGAGAACGCCCCTTCCATATTATCGCCCCGGCCATTCATAAGGACCGGCAGCAGATTGCCGAGCTGTTCCGGGCCAGGTTCCCGGACATTCCCTACAGCGAGGACGCCGAAACACTTACGGCCACCGCCCGGCGCATCCTGCGCGAGAAGTTCCGTAGCGCCCTGGCAGGCCTCACCGGAGTCAACTTCGCGGTGGCCGAGACCGGGACCCTGGTCCTGGTGGAGAACGAGGGCAACGGCCGAATGTGTACCACGGCGCCCGAGGTACATATCGCCGTCACCGGGATCGAGAAGGTCATCCCCCGTCTGGACCAACTCCCACCGCTGTTGACCCTGCTCACCCGCTCCGCCACCGGCCAACCCATCACCACCTATGTCAACCTGATCGGCGCCCCGCGCCGCGCCGGCGAGCTGGACGGACCCAAAGAAGTCCACCTGATCCTGCTGGACAACGGCCGCTCACGCCTGTGCGCCGACCCGGAGCTCCAGGCCACCCTGCGATGCATCCGCTGCGGGGCCTGCATGAACCACTGCCCTGTCTACACCCGCCTCGGCGGCCACGCCTATGGCACCGTCTACACGGGTCCCATCGGCAGCCTCCTCGAACCCCAGCGCCAAGGTCTGGCCGTCGCCGGGGCCCTGGCGGACGCCTCCAGCCTGTGCGGCGCCTGTAGCGAGGTCTGTCCGGTGGGGATTCCCATCCCGGACCTCCTGCGCCGGCTGCGCGCCGAAGGGATCGGTGCCGGCGCCAAATCCCACGTCCCCGGCCGAGGCAGCCGGCGCAAACTCGGACCGGCCACGCTCTGGCGACTGTGGGCTTGGCTCCACGCCGACCCGAGTCGCTATCGGCTTATGAGTGGCCTGTTGAGCAAAACGGGCGGATTACTCCCGCGCCTGGTAACACCCTGGAACCGGAGCCGACTTCCCCCCCGGCTCGCCCCCGAGAACCTACACCGATTAGCGCGGAAAGCCGGTTTTACCGAGGATTGCGATGATTGACGATACCGGGGCACCACCGGCAAAGGGGAACCTGTGAGCGACGCGAAGGCCCATATTCTCCGGCGTTTGCGCGCCAACACGGCCCAGGAAAGGCAGGCGCCACCCCTTATTCCCGTGCGCCGTTTCGCCTGGGGTCCGGCGGAACGCCTCCAGCGCCTCCGGGCCCGTCTGGAGGCAGTGCGCGGCGAGGTCCATGAGATCGGCGCCGACTGGCCGCGACGGATGCACGCACTCCTGCACGAAAAGGGCGGCGGCAATCTGCTCTACGGCCCTGACGGTCCCCATGGTCCGGCGCTGGAACAAGGCTGGCCGGATCGAGACAAGGCCCATCTGCGCCCCTATCGGGAGCCGGTGGAGGCCTGTCGCGACACCCTGTTTCAGGCTACGGACGCCGGCTTCACCAGCTGTCGGGGCGCCATCGCCGAGACCGGCGCCCTGGTCCTGTGGCCGACGCCCGAGGAGCCGCGGCTCTTGTCCCTGGTGCCCCCCATCCATTTCATACTGCTGGACGCTGCCGAAATCTACTCGACCTGGCACGAAATGCTGACCCGACAGCCCTGGCAGACCGACATGCCCGGCAACGCCCTGCTGATTTCCGGCCCCTCCAAATCCGCCGACATCGAGCAAACCCTGGCCTATGGGGTACACGGACCCAAGGCACTGATCGTCCTGGTCCGACCATGCACAAATACCGGCAACAAAAACCACGGGGAGTGGCAAGAAACTGCCTAACTACCAGGTCCCGGATGATTCCTCAGACAAGACGGGGGGCTTTTTATTTGCCGAAAACAATCCATCAATTGAACCTGGCCCCTTTTCTCTCCGGCCATGGTTTAGTCGTTCTGTCGCACGAGCGTGTGTTCCCGCTCGTCGGAGACCAACCATCCCGTCCAGACCCCTCTCTCCTTGGCATCGTCTGAGTTGATGTCAGGTTTTTCGACGCCGATAACCTTGTTTGGAAGGTGTTTGTGATGAGGAAGTTGCGTCAGGCCTGGAAGCTGACTCGATCCGTTCGAGATAGGCCGTCAGGACTTCATGCGGCATGACGAAGTTGTTCTTCCAATGCCGCTTTTATGCCCAGGTAATGGCGGTAGTCGTTCACCCAGTCGATCAAATCCGCTTCGTCGGGTAGCTGAAGTGGACCCCGAAAATTGGACAGGTTGCTAAGTTAAGAACTGCGAGGAGCATAACCGCCATGCAGAGGACTCG
>JAIZWN010000756.1 GCA_020443945.1 Candidatus Thiosymbion ectosymbiont of Robbea hypermnestra
ATCGAACGTATCGAGACCCTTGAGCAGACCGTGCAGGCATTCGTCCGCGATGTCGGCGTCGAATTCCGCCGGCTCTACAACTCCCAGCGGCAAACCGAAGTCGAGCTGCGTGCCTTCAAGGACGAAATGAGCGACTTCAAGGATGAGATGCGTGTCTTCAAGAACGAAATGGGCGATTTCAAGGACGAGATGCGCGCCTTCAAGAACGAAATGGGCGATTTCAAAGACGAAATGAGTGATTTCAAGGACGAGATGCGCACCTTCAAGAACGAGTCACGCCGGGAACAGCGGGCGATGAACAAACAGTGGGGGGACCTCTCCAACAAGCTGGGCACCCTGGTGGAAGACCTGGTCGCCCCGAGTCTGCCCCGGATCATCGAAAACCGGCTGCACGAACAGGTCTACGACCTCATGGTGCGATTCAAGCGACGGCTACCCGACGGGCGCATGAAGGAATTCGACGCCCTGGTCGTCACCCCCGAGTGCGCCTGCCTCAACAGCACCAAGGCGACCCTGCGTAGAGCCGACGTGGAGAGCTTCGTGGCCGACATCGCCGCCTTCCGCACCTTCTTTCCCGAGCACAAGGCCCTGCCCGTAGTGGGGATCCTCGCCAGCCTCTTCGTGGAGGAAAACGTCCTCACCTACGCGGAGAGGCAAGGCTTTCTGGTCCTGGCGGTCGGCGACGAGATCATGGAGATCAAGAACCGGCCCGGCTTCGAGCCCAAGCGTTGGGAATAACGCCAGGCCCGGCGCTTGTGGTCTGTCGGTAGCCTCGGCATGTGGTCGTCACTCCATCCCCGCGCTTACCTACCGGAACCTGCTTGCATCCAAGCCATGAGCCGGCTATTTTTCCGGCAACTCCCTTAAGCTTTTCGGAGCCGAACCATGTCAGCCGTCATCGAACGTATCGAGACCCTTGAGCAGACCGTGCAGGCATTCGTCCGCGATGTCGGCGTCGAATTCCGCCGGCTCTA
>JAIZWN010000757.1 GCA_020443945.1 Candidatus Thiosymbion ectosymbiont of Robbea hypermnestra
GGCAGATTCCGGCAATCCCTGCCGGAATGACGGGGTAGGGGTCGGCAGACTTCATCACTTAAAATTTACCACCACCCGATTTTTTTGACCTGATGGGCACGCGGCGCTTTGGTATTCGACGGGCCACCGGGGTCTGGGAACCCGTGGCCGGGCCGGAGCGCTCGACCGGCCTGCCGGGCGCCCGCTTTGCCCATCTTACCAGCCTACGCGGGCTTGGAAGGCGGTGCTCCAAATGGGCCGCTGGCCCCGCGGTTGTCCGGTGAGACGGGATGGGGCATCCTTGTTGTCGGCTCCATCGGCATTCTCAAGGGGCCTTGCGTGCACCGTCCCCATGATCCGGCGGGAACCTGTCACCGAATGGAGTGGCCATCATGCTAGGCCGTTTAAAGCTGTTAGGATTCAAGAGCTTCCGGGACGCGACCATCCATTTCGGGCCACTGACCCTGATTGTCGGCGCCAACGCCTCCGGCAAGAGCAACCTGCGTGACGCGCTACGCTTTCTGCATGGCGTCGGCCTGGGGTATCCGCTGGCCGACTCAATAGATTACGAATGATCCGATGCTTGCCAGAGAGATCATCCGCCGGGTGCGCGAGATTCAGGTCCGCACCGGCCGTCAGGTCGCCGACGTACTGGCCGGGGAGTATGTCTCCGTCTTCAAGGGAGGCGGCATCGAGTTCGACGAGGTGCGCCCCTACCTGCCCGGCGACGACGTGCGCACCATCGACTGGAACGTCACCGCCCGCTCCGGCCAGCCCTATGTCAAGCGTTACGTCGAGGAGCGCCAGCTCACCCTGATGCTGATGGCGGACGTCTCCGCCAGCCAGGATTTCGGCTCCCTGACCCGCTCCAAGCGCGAGGCGACGGCGGAGTTCTGCGCCCTGATCGCCTTCTCGGCCATCCGCAACGACGACAAGGTGGGGCTGCTCCTGTTCCACGGCGGGATCGAGCACTACATCCCCCCGCGCAAGGGCCAGAAACACGCCCTGCGGGTGGTCCGGCAGGTCCTGGCCCACGGCGAGGAGGCCCCCGAAGCCCGCCGGGAGACGCCCCCCGGCGCGGCGCCGGGGCGCCGGCGGCTTGCCGGCAAATCCTCGGAGGCCCTGCGCGCGCGGATGCGGGACCTGGGGGAATTCCTGCGCGGCAATGCCGCCTTCCGGCCCGAAAGCCAGCGTTTGCGCCCGGCCCGGCAAGCCACCGACATCGGTCAGGCGGTGGAGTTTCTCCGCTCGGTCATGAAACGCCGGGCCGTCTGCTTCGTGGTCAGCGATTTTCTCGCCACGGATTATGAGCGGGTCCTCACCGCCGCCAATCGCAAGCACGATGTCATCGCGGTCCTGATCACCGACCCCCGGGAGCTCGCGGTGCCCGGCATCGGATTGGTCGCCCTGCAAGACGCCGAGAGCGGCCGGACCCGGCTCTATGACACGGGCTCGGCAGACTTCCGGCGCGCGCTGGAGCGGGCGGCGCGCGCCCGCATCGAGACCCTGGAACAAAGGTTACGAGCCCGCGGCATCGACTTCATCCATATCGACGCCGCGGGCTCGGTGGTCGATCCCCTGGTCCGCTTCTTCCGCATGCGCGAGCGCAGAATGCGCCGCTGACAGGGCAACTGAACGATAACGATAGTTCGCATGTTGATTGTATTGAATCAATGAATTTTCAATATCGATTACGAAAGGATCGGTCGCAAACGAATGCAATAGGATCAAAAAGAATCGGTGATAGCGAGCCGATTTCGAGCAATTTGCGTTTATTCGCGTTCATTTGCGGCAAAAAAATTCTTCCCGTTCCAAGCCATTTACGGGTAACGAGTATCGCCCTCGTCCTGCTGCTCGGCGTTCTCGCCGGCATCCGTCCGTCCTGGGCGGAATCCGCCGATCCCAGCGAGTCGGCCGCCGAACAGTCATCCGCGCCGCTCGAACGTCGTTCCGAGCGGGGACCCGTGACCGCCCAGGTGACCCTCGAGCCGGCGCGGCCCCGAATCGGCGATCCCCTGACCCTGCGCCTTCAGGTAAGGGCGGCGGCCGGCGTGGAGCTGCTCATGCCCGAGTTCGGCCAGTCCCTGGACCGCTTCGCCATCCGCGAATTCGTGCCCCGAGAGACCATCGACCGAGAGGGACGCACCCTGGCTACCCAAGGCTATATCCTGAACGCGCCCAGGTCCGGTCCCCAGTACATCCCGCCGCTGGCCATCGAGTTCGTCGATCGCCGACCGGGGATGCGCCCGGCCCCGGAGGGCGAGGATGCCTATGAGCTCCTGACCGAACGGATCGATTTTCAGGTCCGATCGGTACTGCCGGGGACCGCCGACGACAAGCTCGAACCACCCCTGGGGAAGCTGGCGCCGCTTGCCGCCTCGGGCGCCGCCAGGGGTTGGCTCTGGCTGCTGGTCCTGCTGGCGGTCCTCGCCGCCGCGGCCGGGGCAGGCTACTGGTTCACCTCACGGACCCAGGCGCGTCGGACCAGCGCCCACGAGCGCGCCCGCGCCCGGCTCGAGGCCCTGCAGGCCCGTCCCAGACCCGAGGGCGCGGAGGCGGTGGACGCCTTCTTCGTGGAGCTCTCCGACCTGGTGCGCCACTATCTGGAGGACCGCTTCGGCCTGCACGCCCCGGAACTCACCACCGAGGAATTCCTGGACGTGGCGGCACAATCCCCGGACCTGAGCGCGGCCCACCAAGGCTTCCTGCAAGACTTCCTGCGCCGCGCCGACCAGGTGAAATTCGCCCGCCACCTGCCCGACGGGGACTATATCGAAGAGGTGCTGGACGCCGCCGGGCGCTTCCTGGAACAGACCCGCGCCGCGGGAGAGCCGGAGAGGACCAGTCGTAGCTAGTACCCCATTTCACCTTATTTTTCACCCTCAGAGCCCTCCCAACCGCGCCAAGGCGAGAGGAGAGCACCAGCGA
>JAIZWN010000758.1 GCA_020443945.1 Candidatus Thiosymbion ectosymbiont of Robbea hypermnestra
CGCCAAGAGCCGGCCGAGACCACGGCAGAATTCTTCGTGGCTTGGTGTGAGAACACGGAAGGCGGTGACCCACCGACAAGAGTATGGGTTTGCTGTGTTTGATTTTCGGGGGGATTCGGTTAATTGAGAACGTCCCCTAGCCGCCGGCGAGCATCATGTTCATCATGAGTTTGTTGAGACGGCCGACGAAGGCGGCGGGGTCGGCGAGTTGGCCGCCTTCGGCGAGCTGGGCCTGGTCGAACAGGATCATGCCCAAGTCGGTGAAGCGGGTGTCGTCCCCTTCGGATTCCAGCCGCCGCACCAGAGGATGGGTGGGGTTGATTTCGAGGATCGGCCGGGTGGGGGGGGCGTCCTGCCCCACGGATTTGAGTACCCGGGCCAGGTTGGCGCTCATGTCGTGCTCGCCGACGACCAGGCAGGCGGGGGAGTCTACCAGGCGGGTGCTCACCCGCACGGCGTCGACCCGGTCTCCCAGGCTGTTTTTGAGCCGTTCCAGCAGTTTGCCGTGCTCGTCGGCGGCCTTTTCCTTTTGCTCTTTTTCTTCCTTGTCCGCCAGGTCGCCCAGGTCCAGGTCGCCCTTGGTCACGGATTGCAGGTGTTTGTCCTTGTAGTCGGTGAGGCCGCTGACCAGCCATTCGTCCACCCGGTCGGAGAGCAGTAGTACTTCCAGTTCCTTTTTGCGGAAGACCTCCAGGTGCGGGCTGTGGCGCGCCGCCGCCGGGGTGTCGGCGGTGATGTAGTAGATTTTGTCCTGGCCTTCTTTCATCCGCCCGAGGTAATCGTCCAGGGTCGCGGTCTGTTCCTCGCCCTCGGTGGCCGTGGTGGCGAATCGCAAGAGGCCGGCGATGCGTTCGCGGTTGCCGTAGTCTTCCGCCGGGCCTTCCTTGAGCACCTTGCCGAATTCCTTCCAGAAGGTCTGGTAGTCGTCCGGCTGGTCCTTGGCCATGGTTTCCAACAGGCCCAGGGTACGCTTGGTGTTGGCCTGGCGGATGGTGTCGATCTTGCGGTTGTGCTGGAGGATCTCGCGGGAGACGTTGAGGGGCAGGTCGTCGGAGTCCACTACGCCTTTGACGAAGCGCAGGTAGCGGGGCATGAGTTTGTCCGCCTCGTCCATGATGAAGACCCGGCGCACGTAGAGCTTGACGCCGTGTTTCTGCTCCCGGTCCCAGAGGTCCCAGGGGGCGCGCTTGGGCAGGTACAGCAGGGCGCTGTATTCGTTGGTGCCTTCTACCCGGTTGTGGGCCCAGGCCAGGGGTTCGTCGAAGTCGTGGGAGATGTGTTTGTAGAAGTCCTTGTATTCGCTGTCCTGGATTTCGGCCTTGGCGCGCATCCAGAGGGCGGTGCCCCGGTTGACCTGCTCGTATTCCGGCTCTTTGGTCTGGTCTTTGTCCTTGTCCTTGTCTTTTTCCTGGTCTGGTGTCTCGGGCATGGGCTCCTTGCGCATCTCGACGGGCAGGGCGATGTGGTCGGAGAATTTGCCGATGATGCTGCGCAGGCGCCAGCTATCGAGGAATTCCTTTTCGTCTTCTTTGAGGTGGAGCACGACATCGGTGCCCCGGCCGGGCTTTTCCACCGTTTCCAGGGTGTAGCTGCCCCGCCCGTCGGATTCCCAGCGTACCCCGTGCTCGGGCCCCAGGCCGGCGCGCCGGGAGATCAGGGTCACCCGGTCGGCGACGATGAAGGCGGAGTAGAAGCCTACGCCGAACTGGCCGATGAGCTGGCCGTCCATGCTCTGGTCGCCGGTCAGCTGCTCGACGAAGCGGCGGGTCCCGGAGCTGGCGATGCTGCCGATGGTTTCCGCGACCTCCTGGCGGTTCATGCCGATGCCGTTGTCCGCGACCGTCAGGGTCCCGGCCTCCTTGTCCAGCTCTACGCGGATGCGCAGGTCCGGGTCCTCCCCGAGCAGTCCCTCGTCGGTCAGGGATTCAAAGCGCAGCTTCTCAGCCGCGTCCGAGGCGTTGGAAATCAGCTCCCGCAGGAAGATCTCCTTGTTGGAGTAGAGGGAGCGGATGACCAGGTCCAGGACCTGACTCACTTCGGCCTTGAATTCCAGGGTTTCCTTGTTTGCTTCTGCGGTCATTGTTCTGTGATCCCCTTGTCGATCAAGCAAAAGGCCATGCGCGGCGCAAGCCCGAAAGGATACAATGTTTCGAGGGTTTTCCGACTTGAGACCCGCACCGCCGTGCGCGCGCGCCGATCGCGTGGAGACGCAAGCCGCGCGGGTCGAGAGAGCCCAGGGACGAGGGACCTCGGTCCCCGAACCCAAGACATCATGCCGGCGTGTGCATGAATGTAGTCGTAACACACACAAATCAAGGGTTATGTGAGATGGATGTGAAAATCGTCGCCACCCGACCGTTCGACGGCCAGCGCCCCGGCACCTCCGGTCTCCGCAAGAAGGTCAAGGTCTTTCAGCAACCCCATTACCTGGAGAACTTCGTCCAGGCCATCTTCGATACCAGAGCGGACCTCGCGGGCGGTGTGCTGGTCCTCGGCGGCGACGGCCGCTACTACAACCGCCAGGCCATCCGGATCATCCTGCGCATGGCCGCCGCCAACGGCGTCGGCAAGGCCCTGGTCGGCCAAGGCGGCATCCTCTCCACCCCCGCCGCCTCCTGCGTCATCCGCAAGTACGAGACCCAGGGCGGCATCATCCTCTCCGCCAGCCACAACCCCGGTGGCCCGGACGAGGACTTCGGCATCAAGTTCAACACCCCCAACGGCGGCCCGGCCCCGGAGGCCGTCTCCGAGGCCATCTACGAACGCACCGGCAAGCTCGACAGCTACCGAACGCTGGAAACCCCGGACCTGGACCTGGACCACATAGGCGCCGTCCGGCTCGGGGAAATGACCGTGGAGATCATCGACCCGGTGGCGGACTATGCCGACCTGATGGAATCCCTGTTCGACTTCGCCGCCATCCGCCGACTCTTCGCCGACGGGACCTTCCGGATGCGCTTCGACGCCATGCACGCCGTCACCGGCCCCTATGCCGTCGAGCTCCTGGAGCGTCGGCTCGGCGCCCCGGCGGGCACCGTGATGAACGGCGTCCCCCTGGAAGACTTCGGCCAGGGCCACCCCGACCCCAACCTGGCCCATGCCAAGGAGCTGGTAGCCATGACAAAGGGTGCGGACGGGCTCGACTTCGCCGCCGCCTCGGACGGCGACGGCGACCGCAACATGATCTTAGGCCGGAACTTCTTCGTCACCCCTAGCGACAGCCTGGCCGTACTGGCGGCCAATGCCCGCCAAGCCCCCGGCTATAAAGACGGCATCGCCGGCATCGCCCGCTCCATGCCCACCAGCCAGGCCGCGGACCGGGTGGCCGAGGCCCTGGGGCTCGAATGCTTCGAGACCCCCACCGGCTGGAAATTCTTCGGCAACCTGCTGGACGCCGGGCGCATCACCCTGTGCGGGGAGGAAAGCTTCGGCACCGGCTCGGACCATGTGCGGGAGAAGGACGGCCTGTGGGCGGTGCTCTTCTGGATCAACCTGCTGGCGGCCCGCAAACTGTCCGTGGCCGAGCTCGTCAAGGAGCACTGGCAGCGCTTCGGCCGCAACTACTACACCCGGCACGACTATGAAGCGGTGGACGCCCAGGCCGCCGCCGACCTCATGGACCATCTGCGCCGTCTGCTGCCCGGCCTGCCGGGAACCCGGCTCGGGGATTACCAGGTCGAATACGCCGACGACTTCGCCTACACCGACCCCATCGACGGCAGCCGCTCCGAGGGCCAGGGCGTGCGCGTCGGCTTCCAGGGCGGCTCGCGCATCGTCTACCGGCTCTCCGGCACCGGCACCCAGGGCGCCACCCTGCGCGTCTACCTGGAATTCTTCGAGGCGGACGCCGCCAGGCACGACCAGGAGACCCAAGAGGCCATGCGGCCCCTCATCCTCATCGCCCGGGAGCTGGCCCAGATCGAGACCCGCACCGGCCGGGCCGAGCCGGACGTCATCACCTGAGGCCATAACCCATGCGGCTCGCGGCGCTTGCCCCCGCCTGCTAAGCGGGCCGCTTCGGGGCCTGTGGACAAGTCAGAGAGCACCTCCCGGCGGGCGGTGTGTCCAACGGCCAGCCGGATGTTGGGCACGGCGCGTCATAGGTCGTCGGCTCGCTTGCCGGCCAAGCGTGCGCGCCTTTGCCCAACCTACCCGGCTTGTTTTGCAAGGTCGAATGCCCGCAACAGACCGGCGGTCCGCACGGCTCTTGGCGTTGCCGGCGCCACCGCACCGTCATTCCGGGTGGGACCCCGGAATCCGGCGGCCAGGGACGGCGACCCGAGGCCTCCCATCGAGGGCCGTGTGGTTCCGGGCCTCCGCGGAGAAG
>JAIZWN010000759.1 GCA_020443945.1 Candidatus Thiosymbion ectosymbiont of Robbea hypermnestra
CTCCAACAACGGTTGCGTAGGTAAAGCACACACATGGCAAGACAGGTCAGACCGGCACCTTTTAAACCTGCTCCACCGCAGAGGCCTTCGAGGCCGAATAGATGACAGCAACCTTTCCCTTCGCCAATCGGTGTTCTTTACCTTGCAAAACGGGATGGGTCCATATATGCGGTGAGCGGAGCGAACCGCATCTTTCACATCGGGGAATAACCATTGGCGATGGCGTTCCCTTCGTTGATGCGGTTCAATCATTCTTTGCGTTCCCTTTGCGCCCCTCGCGCCTTTGCGGTTCATTTTGATGCGGTTCGCTACGCTTACTGCCCATCCTGCAATTCTACATTCCGTTGTGCCTTTTATTGGCAGGCATCGCACTCGGGGTCCAGGATGGAGCAGGTGTTGTCTGTGGTGGTTCCGCTGTCCGGCGGTCCGGCGAGGTCGTTGCCGCCCACGGCGTTGAGCTGGCTGGCCCTGGCGGCGTCTTGCATGGTGGATTTTTCCAGGTGGGTGGCGCCCAGGGAGCGCAGGTAGTAGGTGGTTTTGAGTCCCCGTACCCAGGCGAGTTTGTAGAGGTTGTCGAGTTTTTTGCCGCTGGGTTCGCTCATGTAGAGGTTGAGGCTTTGGGCCTGGTCGAGCCATTTCTGGCGGCGGCTGGCGGCCTCGACCAGCCACCGGGGGTCGATTTCGAAGGCGGTGGCGTAGAGTTGCTTGAGTTCCTGGGGGATGCGGTCGATGGCCTGGACGGAGCCGTCGTAGTATTTGAGGTCGTTGACCATGACTTCGTCCCACAGGCCCCGTTCCTTGAGGTCCCGGACCAGGTAGGGGTTGACGACGGTGAATTCCCCGGAGAGGTTGGATTTGACGAAGAGGTTCTGGTAGGTGGGCTCGATGGATTGGCTGACGCCGACGATGTTGGAGATGGTGGCGGTGGGGGCGATGGCGAGGCAGTTGGCGTTGCGCATGCCGACGGTGCGGACGCGCTCGCGTAGGGTGTCCCAGTCCAGGGTGCTGCCGCGGTCCATTTGCAGGTAGCCGCCGCGGCCTTCCTCGAGCCGGGCGATGGAGTCGAGGGGGAGGATGCCCTGGCTCCAGAGGGAGCCCGCGAAGCTGGGGTAGCGCCCGCGTTCTTCGGCCAGGTCGGTGGAGGCCTGGATGGCCTGGTAGGAGACGAGCTCCATGGAGAGGTCGGCGAAGCGGACCGCCTCTTCGCCGGCATAGGGGATGCGCAGTTTGTAGAGGGCGTCCTGGAAGCCCAGGATGCCGAGCCCTACCGGACGGTGGCGCAGGTTGGCTCTCCGGGCCTGGGGCACGCTGTAGTAGTTGTAGTCGATAACATTGTCGAGCATGCGCATGGCGGTGCGCACGGTCTTGGCCAGGCGGTCCGTGTCCAGCCCCCGTTCGCCCACGTGGGCGGCCAGGTTGACCGAGCCGAGGTTGCAGACGGCGATTTCCTGGTCGTCGGTGTGCAGGCAGACCTCCGTACATAGGTTGGCGCTGTGGACCTGGCCCACGTGTTGGTTGGTGTAGCGCAGGTTGCAGGGGTCCTTGAAGGTGAGCCAGGGGTGGCCGGTCTCGAAGAGCATGCCGAGCATTTTGCGCCACAGGTCCTGGGCCTGGATGGTCTTGCTGATCCGCAGCTCGCCGCGGGCGGCCTTTTGTTCGTAGGCACGGTAGGCGTCCTCGAAGGCCTGGCCGGTGAGGTCGTGCAGGTCCGGGGTTTCGTCCGGGGAGAAGAGGGTCCAGGAGCCGTCCTCGGCGACCCGTTTCATGAAGAGGTCCGGCACCCAGTTGGCGGTGTTCATGTCGTGGGTGCGGCGGCGGTCGTCGCCGGTGTTTTTGCGCAGCTCCAGGAATTCCTCCACGTCGATGTGCCAGGTCTCCAGGTAGGCGCAGACGGCGCCCTTTCTCTTACCCCCGTTGTGGGCCAGGGCGGCGGCGGTCATGTAGGTCTCGTCGCCCTCGACCTCGAGGTCGTGGACTTGCGGTACGGGCCGCATGGGGGTAACGGACTCGACTCGGGTGAAAATCCAGTGACCCATGCGAAACCAGTTGTGCTTGGTGAGCGGCGGCACGCCGACCAGGCTGGCGATCGCGGGTACCGCCGGAATGCGTAGGTCGAAGGCACGTATCGTGCCGGTAAAAAGCACCGCGGAGCCGTCGCTACGGGCGCCCATGTGGGCATTGCCACGCTCCCGGTACTGCCCGGCGCAAGGGACGCCGAGACGCAGGAGTTGGTAGCGCAGGCCCTCGGCCAGGGTCGCGGAGGTGGAGGTGAAGTAGATTTCCTTGCCGCGCGAGACCCCGCCGTCGGTTTCCAACAGGCATTGAATAAGGGCCAGGGTCTGGTCGTGGGGGAGGTGACTGAAGCGGCGGGCGATGTGCTTGTTGCCGCCGGCGTTGTAGAGGTCCTCGTAGGTAAAGGGCAGGTGGGGCCGATCCGGCCCCACAAAGCGCCCCGTGGTGGCGTAGCGGGCCAGGCCACGACCGACGCTCCACTTGATCTGCAGGTAGGTGTCGCCGCGCCTGTTCTCCCAGTAGTGGATACCGCGGGTATCCAGATAGTCGCGTACGAATTGCAAATGCCCCTTGTCGCGACCGGGGTTGCCGGAAACGCCGAACTCCGAGCCGCGGGTCAGGTGGCCATCCCCGAGCAGGATCCCGTAGAAGCGGGCATCGTCTCGGGTCAGCCCCGAAACGGGAACGATCTCGCCGGGGATCACCTGAGCCAGGTAATCACCGCGCGCGAGCCGGCCGGCCTCGATCCAACCGGGGTAGAAACGCCCGTTCTCGATCTGCCGCAAAGTGCGTTGGATGGACTGCTCCCTGGGCACGCCTGTGATGGCCCACAACGGATGGCCGGCGGTAACCTCCAGGTCTCTGACCGAGTGCTTGACCGCGACCCGCACCATGGGGGCATCGTGCTGTTCGTAGACGAAGTGCTCCGTGACCTGCCGATAATGGCCCCGCTGGCCGAGCATCAAGTCTCCCACCTCGACTTCGGCGAGCGGGCGGGGTCCGTCGGCGGTGAAGACGGCGGTGTTCGGCGCGAAGCATTGATTCACGGCCACCGCGGTGTCGTTGGCGACCTTGAGGAAGGGCACTACTCCCTGGCTTTTGCCGTTGGTGCCCTTGATGTGGGCGCCCATGCCCCGCACCCGGGTCCAGTCGTTGCCCAGCCCACCGGCGAATTTGGATAGCAGGGCATTGTCCTTGATGGCGCTGTAGATGCCGTCCAGGTCGTCCGGGACGCTGGTCAGATAACAGGAGCTGAGCTGGGGACGGGGGGTGCCGGCGTTGAACAGGGTGGGGGTGGAGCTCATGAAATCGAAGGAGGACAAGAGCCCGTAGAACTCGATGGCCCGTTCCTCGCGGTCGATCTCATTGATGGCCAGGCCCATGGCGACGCGCATGAAAAATGCCTGGGGCAGCTCGAAACGGGTCCCCTGGGCGCTGTGGATGAAGTAGCGGTCGTAGAGGGTCTGGAGCCCGAGATAGCCGAAGGCGAGGTCGCGCTCGGGCGCCAGGGCGGCGCCCAGGCGTTGTAGGTCGTACTGGGTCAGGCGGTGGTCCAACAGCTCCAGGTCCACCGCCCGCCGAATGTAGGCCGCGAAGTAATCGCCGTACCGCTCCGCCAGATCCGCCTGGGTCGCCACCCCCGTAGCCAGCCCCAGAAAGTCCAGGGCCTCCCGGCGCAGGATGTCCAGCAGCAGGCGGGCGGCGACCAGGCCGTATTCCGGCTCCTGCTCGATCCGGGCGCGGGCGCTCATCACCAGGGCCTGGCTCACATCCGCCTCCTTGACCCCATCGAACAGGTTACGGTGGGCGTCGTCCAGCACCCGCTGGTCGTCCACTGCCTCCAGGCCCCGACAGGCCTCCGCCACCAGGCGCTGCAACCGGGCCCGATCCAGGGGGTGGACGCTGCCGTCGGCGTGGGTGACGCCGATCCGCGGCTCCTCCGGCGGCGCGGCGGCGGCCTTTTCGGCCCGCTCCCGGGCCCGCTCCTCCCGGTAGAGCACATAGCTGCGGGCCACCTTGTGCTCGCCGGCGCGCATCAGGGCCAGCTCCACCTGGTCCTGGATATCCTCGATATGCAGGGTGCCGCCGCCGGGCAGACGGCGCGTGAGGGCGGCCACCACCTGCTCCGTGAGGGTCCGCACCGTGTCATGGATACGGCTGGAGGCGGCGGCGTTGCCCCCCTCCACGGCGAGAAAGGCCTTGGTCATGGCCACCATGATCTTGTTAGGATCGAAGTGGGTGACCTCGGCGTTGCGTCGGATCACCTGCACCCGTCCGGGGGCGTGGGCGGCGATCTCGGCCCGCGGATCCCCCGGCGCAGCCTCGGGCGGGGGGCTGGTGGTATCCGGTGGAACGGCAAAAGGCGCTTCTGGGGCCATGCGGCCTCCTCGGGTGCTCGCTGTGGTGGTTTTTCGGGATCCGCTACCGGTCCCCATAACAAAGGGGGTAGTTTTGTGATCTGTGATTTTGAATCCGCAGATTACGCAGATTCTCGCCGATGAAAAAACGCAGTAATCCGTGAAAATCGGCGTAACCTGCGGACAACCATGATGGTGAGGGGAGGTCTCTACGCCAAATCCCGGAAACCACAAATCTAAGACACCACCCCTTGGGTTTCGGGGGATTTGAGATAACTCCCGACGGTTGGAGGTCGAGGTCCGGGCGATTGGCGTTCATGATCTTGTCCAGGTCCCCTATGTACTGGTGGACGGATTAGAGGCGGGCCATCCGGGCAGCTATTTCAGACCGGCCAATCCGATTGCGGCTTGGAAGGCCTCGGCATAGTCCCGGTTGGTCTGGTGGCTGAAAAACCGAGTGACCGCGTTCTTGGCGCCTGAGTCCTGGATCTGCATCGCCTGTAGGATGTCCCGCTCGCGGAATCGAATTCGGGTCTTGTCAGGCTTACCGGCCTCTTCCGCACGGATGAGGCTGAGTGCGAACAGCGCGCGCAACATGCGCAGGCGTTTCTCGTCCGGCTCAAGGGATAGGAAGCCCGTCCAGCCGGACCCCGGCAGCAACATGATCCGCCGGGAAAAGAGCCGGTTTTTCTCCGGTGCCTTGAATAGCTGCCGGAACCGGTCTCCGAGGTCGAAATTGCCGCCCGCGATCAACCGGCCAAGCCGAATGGGATAGCTACTCAGGTATTCAGCACCATTGGACAGCAGAGTTTTTCGCAATGGTGGGGGAAATTCGACCCGAGCGGCGGGCGATGTGGGGTCTTGGAGACTGACAAAGAAGGCGACGGTGAATCGGGTTTCCGGGTCGAGATGTACACTCCAATCCGGCGTGGTGGTGATGAGATTTGCGATGACCCGGAGGGTCTCTCGATTGTCCTTTTGGCTGTCCTTTGCGTCCAGGAGTTGCTTGAGCATGCCGTAACCCGGCTTTCCCTTCATGAACAGCGCCCGCCAACATCTGGCCGCGCCGAAGGCAATGACGCGCCTGTACTGCTCGGCCGATCGTGGCGGTTGGCATAGATACCCGACCAACTCGGCGCGCCGATTGTCGGAGAAAGCACCCAAAGCATCCGTGATGCTTTTGGCTTTGGAATCACTTCCTGCCGGTATCAGACCGCCGAAATAGGCGGCCAATGGAGACCCAAGCACCTGTGCCAGCTCGCGGCGGATCGGGGATTGCTTGAGCTCACGGGTGGACTCCGACCAGGGCTCGGGAGGGTCGGTGCACGTCCAGGCAAGCAGACAAGCGCCCAGGCTGCGGGCCAACCCTTGGATGACTTTGAGCAAGGTTGGGTCGTCCTTTGTCAAGGCTCCGGGTGTACGCTCAGTCAATGCTTCCAATCGATCGAGGATCTCCGTCACCGCTGCTCGGGGTGGTATCCCATGTTTCAGCCAGGTCTTGAGCAATTGGTCGAACAAATCCAAAAACCGCCGAGTGGTCTCGGGCAAGGGTTTGTAATCTTTGTTCTCCAGGATGGGTTGCAAGGTCGCGTTGAATATCGGCAGTAGCCGATGCTCCAGGTCGTGAAACGCGGTGCCGATGCGTTTATCGGCGACGGCATCGAGGATACGTTGCCACAGGGCGTCGGCGAAGGTCCGGGACGGCTCGGCCTGCGGAATCGGCTGCGCGGGATCGGGGATTGCCTGGAGCAGATCGATAGCGACGAAGACGGGCTTCCGCTCGGGCGGGGCCAGGGTTTGCAGACAGCTCTCGCTCAGGATTTTCGAGGCGACCGCGAGCTTGGTCACGTCGATAGACTTGGCGACATCCTGATAGGCCGGTTGATAGCTGGACCACAGAAGGTTCAGAGTACTGGCCAGGTTGCGGCGGGACAAGTGCTGTTCGAGGATGCCTTGGATAGCAGCCGGCCAAACCGGGTCCTTGTGGTTGGCGTCCGGGGTCAGGGCCCACTGCCAATAACGACGTAGTGCTCCGTGCAGATATCCAGGGGAACCCTGCGGGAAACATGCCTGTAGGGTGGTAACGTCGTCGAGGCGGATGCCGAATGACTCCTGGGCGACAATGCGGGCCGCCTCGCCCAGCCCCGCCAGCGCCTCCGGCGGGGACTGGTTGGTCCAGTGGTAATGCCGGGTTGCGATCCAAATGATGGCAAGGGTCTCGGTGACCGAGGTTGCCAAGGACTTCGAGTCGCCGGGCCGTGGCTTGAGCAGCGCCGGATAGGCCTCAGCGAGCCCGAGCAGCGAGCGGGGGTAAAGGACAAGGAGCTGATCGGCCTGGGCGCGCAGATTCGTGAGGCGGCGGTCGAAGGCGTCACTACTCCGGATCCGATCCACCCGTTCCGCGGCTTCCGGGGATTCGGTCCTTGCGTAGCGGATGACCTTGGCGACGGCGCCGAGCTCCGAGAAATCCCTGAACCGGCCCAGCTCGATATCGGGCGAATCGGGGGGTAGGTAGTCCATTGGGTTTAGGTTCTTGATAGCCGAGCACAGCTTTCGGTACTTTTGATACTCCAGCAGTGGCGACGTACTGAGAGTGGACCAGCGCAGAATGGCGCGTTTGTGGGTCTCCGGGGCGTTCCGCACGGCCGAGCGCCAAGCCTGGATCCAGTAAAACGCCTGTTGGTACAGCACCTGCTCATCACCATCCGTGTCGATCAAGCTGGCAAGTCCGATCAGGGCCCTGGCCACACCTGGGCGATTCTTTCCACCGGCGATGTCGTCGAGCCGTTGGGTCAGACAAGCAATCCATGAGGCCCCCGTTTCAGGGTGGTGCAGTTCGGGTTGCTTCGGAGGGCCTTGCCGCTTGCCGTCGAGCCAGTCTTCGAGCTCCCGGATAGTACCTTGGGCAACCAGCCAGTCGATGACCTCCCGAATGCGTTTCCGCGCCGCAATTCCGCCGCCCGCGGGTTGTGGCTCGGTCAGGCGTTGCATGGCCTCGCCGAGGTACTGGTCGTGCCGTGTCTGTGCCTCCCAGTAGGATTGCCAGCGTGCCTGATCCGTGTCGGGCTCCTGATCCAGCAATTGCAGGGCCGCTTGCGCGAAAAAGCTTGGGGCCTTTGCGGGCGGCAGCGCCGGGGCGTCGGGGAGGTATTGGAGCGCGAAGGGGGTCTGGGGCTCTCGAAAGCCCGCGGCCGCGGTCAGGTAGATCCGGAGCGGGCGCGGCAGCAGGGCCGCGGTGCAGGCCAGGGCGCGCAGAAAGGTGGCAAGGGTATCGATACGGTCGGCACCGCCGATAAGCAGGTTGGTGTCCGGATTCTCCACCGCCGCCGCCAGGCGCCACAGCAGATTTCCCGGCGGTGGCAACGGGCCTTGCCCACAGGGGGGGATCTCCGGCAATTGCGCGGGGCCGAATGCGGCCATTGGGTGATCGCCGCGTTTATGGAAATCGATCGTATCGGGCTCCGCGCGCAGCCAGCGATCGGCATTGGCGAGCAGCCGCGGCGCATGTCGGTTCCAACCGGCTTCTTGGAAGGCGAACGAGACCAGCTGGGTGTGGGTGCGTCCGAGCCCGCCATCGCCCTGTTCCGGGCGGGCGCGCAGCCGGGTGGCGACCATGTAGCGCTGTCCATCGCAACTGCACGGGGAGAAGTAGAGCGCGCCTTCTCGGGTCTGTGCGGGGTGGACCAGCGCGGTAGGCGAAGTCGAGCCGAGTTGGACGGGATAGACGGAACAAGCGTCGTTGCGCGGTGATTCGGGTTGCTCAATGGGACCCGGCGTCTCGATGGGCCGACAGTAGGCCAGCAGCCAGTCCGGCATTCGCTGGCTGATACTGGTGGGGCAGTGCTCGAAGCTGGGCTCCACTGGTCCACCAGGTTGTTGCACCACCTTGCCATAGACAAAGCGGTAGGCACGGATCGGGAATGATGTCTCGCTCACCGACGCAGCTCTTCGTAGGAATGGATGAGGGTCCCGGTGGGATCGCCGGTAGCCACGAAGGCGAAGGGATCGATGGTCAGAAAGGGTCGCCAATAGGTCCGGTAGGCCTGCTCCTGGGAGTATGGACGTTCAGGAATATGTTCACGAAACCTGGAGTCGATGGGTGTCGGAATGGTTCGAAGGAGTTCGTCTTGAAGAGACCGGTTTCCTTGCGTGTATCGGATATGGATGAGATTGGCGCCGCCGTTATGGGGCACGAAACCGTAGCTCGAGACCGGGGTACACCACACCCGACGTCGGTGCCTCTTCCGCAGGGAACTGCCGCGTCTGCTGAACTGGTCCAGGGCGTTGCCGACAGCGGACAGATGGTTATCGAAGGCGTGTCGCATCGCCTCCCATGCCGCCGTGCGCGTGGCGAGCCGCTGATAGGCGTTGCGGCCGTAGCGGACGCCGAGCTTCTCGTACATGGTCAGGCAGACCACCAGGCTGTGGATCCGTCGGTTTTCCAGGAATTCATGAAAGAACTGGTTCAGCTCCTGCTCTTGCTGGGAATCGACCCAGCCGACGATGGGGAGGCAGATCAAAACCGTTTCGCACTTATTCAGGGCATCCTCCAACATCTTGCGGCACTCTTGGTAGCCCAGGTCGAGCCTTGCTTCGCTGTGGCTGCGTTTGATCAGGAGTCCGCCCGAGCCCTCGAAGGTAAGGAATCTCGTGTCATAACGGGATGATGATCCCCGACCGGCATGGGCGGTCAGGTGCAGATCGAATTCCGGCAGGAAGCAATCGCCGGTCTGGGTCGATTCGAGCTTGAGCCCGCGGGAATAAGCATCCGCGAGCGAGTCATCGAGATCGCGGAACGCATCGTTTTTTATACCGAACGAGGCCGTATACCGTTTTGCGTAGGAGTGGCTCTTGGCATCGATACAGCGTTGCAGCGAGGTCAAGAGCTGGGTCTTGCCGGCGGCCACGGGGCCGATGACCATGCACCGGCTGACCGTCGGTTGCGTCTCCTGGTCGGCGCGGCGCCGGCGCCACCAGCCCGATGTCTTCGATTTGGTTTTTTTCCCCCGTGCATCCGGTTCGGTGGGATCCGACGTAGCCTCCGACGGACCCTTGTCCTCGGTTTTTGCGGAGTCGTCTTGGTCTGGGTTCATGGGATTCTCCGCGCGATTGCGATAGGTTAGATAGTACGGATGCTCTCGACGACCGATAACATCAAGCGAGCAAATTCCCACGGAAAGGTTAGCCGCAAATCAACACCAATGGACCAAGAATCGTCGATGAGGACAAACTGATTGCGATCGATTTGCGTTGATTCGCGTGTATTTGCGGCAAAAGCGGCAAAAACGGAATTTCCATTTGGTATTGTAGCCGCACTCTAACCGTGGTAGGAATCGACACTGCCGTGAGGATTGGGGGGCCGATGGGTCGGGGATTGGGGATGGATGAGATACCGGAATGCATCTGGGACGTAGCGCATGGCTTGGTCGTGCTGTATCGTCGGAGCGATCGGGCGCCAGGGTCGCAAGGGTCGTCCGACGGGTTTCCGTTGGTGATCGAGCTGGCCGATGGTGGGGAGGCCTACTACGCCGGCGAGCTTCCCGCCGACCGTAGGGTCTGGGTGGTCAAGGCGCCGCAAGAGGGGCCATTCAGGCTGCTATTTTATCCACCGGGCTCACCCAGGCGGCTCGCTGGCGAACCCATTGCGGCGGTCCGGTTCGATGACCAATTGCGGTCCGACCCGGACCGACCGGTCGGGATGCAATATCGGCTTGGGGTCTGGTTGTTTCCTTCGGTAGCCGGTTCCGGTGGCCAACGGCGACCCGAGCCGGAAGAGATTCCGTTGGAGGTTGGCGAGACCATCGCGGAGGGTCTCGAACATCATGGTTGGCAACACGGTGACCCGGACGGGCTGGCGGTGTATCGCCTGGACGGTGATGCATTGGACGCCCCGCGGGGCCCCGCGGTTCAACCGTTCCGCCATCTGGCCGATAAGATCGACGTCTCCTTCACCCTGGTCCCGGACGACATCGAGGCGCCCGAGGATTTGGTGATTCTGGCGGACTTCGACCAGCTCTCCGTGCCGGCCATTGTCATCGACCTGACCGCCTTCGGTGACGCCGCCGAGGCGGAGCGGGAGAATTTCCACTTCATCCACCGTCCCCATGATCCCGGTATCGTGCCGAAATACATTCACGGTCTGGATATGGAGATCCTGGACCATGAAGACCGGCGCTATCTGTGCTGGCCCTGCGATGAGGCTTGTCACCTGGATTACCTTGGCGTCTACCATGCCGGCGGCAGGATTCTGCGGCCCCAGGGTGACGGGAACGCCGGGGTCCGACTGGTGAGCCACGAGCGGCTGGAATCCACGAACGCCTTGATTGGCATGTTCTACGGTGATGCCTACCGGCTGTGGCCGATGCACGAGATTGACCTGAATGTGCTCAGAGAGCGAGCGGGCGTCGATAGCCTGGCCACGGCAGGGTCGGAGATCCGACTCAATACCGCATGGGCCGGGATCGAGGAGCGCTGGGCCAATATAGACCTGGCGGGCGCCGATGATGCGACCGCCTTTACACTGATGGCCTATGCCGAATTCCTGGAGCAGCTGGCGAAGGCCACGGAAGTTCGGGAGAATGCCGGGCTGCCGGGACTGATGGATCGGAACGGCATCCCTTATCGCCGGTTCACGGCGTTCGCGCGGCGTCCCGATCTCTTCTATGCCCTGGTGGCGGAGCCGAAGCTGGCCCCAGTCCTGCGGAATGGCCGGTTGCGGGCGGACATCCTGATGGACAAGAAGCAGTGGTCGCCGACGGCGTCCCTGGCCGCGGCGCTGGAGCCCGACGACGTCGCGCTCGCGGCTTGGGTCGATGCCGAATCGCCGGCCGTGCAGCGCGCCTTGTGGTTGTTCATGCTGGCCGGCGGCGAGATCTCCGTCTGGCGTGACCTGGCGATACCACTGGAGGCGACGGACGGCGGGTTCGACCCGCTGGTGTCACGCCTGCGCGAGGCTCGGACCGAGCCGCTGGAGGGGTTCGTGGCGCCCACCGCGGAGGATCTGGGATTGGATACCCGAATCCTGGACGGGCCGCCCCGTACCTTCCCGGATGCCATGACTCGCGGCGAGGTGATCGCCAAGGCGAAGGATGCGCTGGATTCGGAGCTCGCGGCCGTAAACGAGGCGTTGCCTGGCGATCTCGAGGAATTGCGCCTCGATCGAGGGCAACTCACCGAGGCATTCGCCACGGCTTCGGATCACTCCGGAGTCCCCGCCCTGGACAATCTGAAACAGCGGGTAATGGTGTATTGCGCCCCTCTCGGGGCTGCCGCTTCGGAGCTGGTCCCGCTACTGATGGAGTTGAAGACCCGGATAGTGCTGTGGGGATTGGCCGAAGTGCTGGGGGGAATTGTCGAACATGGCGAAGGTGCGGAGGCTACCGACAAGGACGGCCCCGTAGTACCGCCGCCACCGAGCGATCCCGATGAGCCCGCCACCGATAGCCCGCGGGTGACCGATCCGGCGGTTATGATGCACTGGTTGTCGGGGGTACTCGAACATAAGGCGTTCGACTATCCGCCGCGGGTCCTCGATCCCGATGGAGAAGACCTCGATAGGCTGCGCGCGGAGGTCGAGGGTCTGCTGGAAGACGTGGAGGATTTCTGGGAACTATTCGATAACGCAGATTCTCAGCCGCTTCCGCGCTGGACCGGAACGCGCGCCGATGATAGCGCGCGGATGGATGCGGTATTGGACCGGTCATGCCGGCAGGCCCGGCGCGACCTCGACGCAATGGATACGGAAACCGATGCGGAGCGGCAGGCGATTGCGGGGTTGTTGGCGCGGATCGAGCGAATCCGATCCTATCTCGTGGCGGATGCCCTGTGGGAGAGGACGAAGGAACGCATCCGCCAGGCCGTGGCCGACAACCCCGATCCGGAATTACGGGCACTTGGCGAGCGTATGCGTACCGCCGGGTCGGAGCACTGGGAGGGGTTGGCGGCGGCGCTCGACGACCTGCTCGCGACCCCCTGATCCGCTTGCCGAAACAAAAGCCCGGATTTGCGGCGCAAGGCGGCCCATACGGGTCGCGGCGAACGATTGAATTGTGACGACATATACTGCCACACGGCACAATTTGAACTTTTGAGTTTCCCCCTCACCCCCGCCCTCTCCCGGAGGGAGAGGGAGTGAGATGCGCGGATTGTACCGTGTGGCGGTATAACCCCCGGACGGCCGCTCCCGGCAACGGTCGTCATCGACAAGAAAAGGATTCCGGTCATGGCAAAGCGCGGCATCTGGCGTGAAATGTGGCAGCAGGCGGTGACCTCGCCCTATCTGATGCTGCTGTTCGTCTCCAGCATCCTGCTCTCTCTCGCGTCCTTCTACACGACCTACGAAGGCATCACCCCGTTCGTTCGGTTTGCGATCGTCGCCCTGTTCATCACTACCGCGATTCAATCCCTGCTGTTCGTGGTCTCCTGGCGCCTGGGCTTCATGTTCGCCGGCAAGGAGGACATCGCGCGAGTGGACATCGGCGTCTTCGTGGTTTGCTTCCTGCTGTCGGTCTTCTTCTCGTTCAACAGCCTGTTCAATATGATCTTTGTCGAGGAACGTCAACAGCAGGCGAGTCTTGGTCGGACCCGCGACGGGGCCACCGCGGTGGTCGACAACGTGGGACAACGGCTCAAGGGTGACCGCGCCCGGCTCGTCGAGGCTCTGCGCGCAAGCGATGACTATGCGACCTGGCGTCGGGATGTGTTGGCGATTGCCGACACCGCCCAACGCGTTGGCCCGAGGCTTCGGAAGAAGGTCGCTCAGCAGCAGGTACGGAGGCGGGAAGAGTACGAGCGCAAGGCGGAAGCGGCACGTGATCTGGTGGCCCGTAAGGGGACCATGGAGGAAGAGATCGCCACCTTGGAGCAGGAGCTCGAGGCCCTTGAATCCTCGCCGCCGGACGGCAACCTCGAGGAGCCGCGGCGTCAGGTGCGGGAGCTGGAGCTGAGGATCTCCGCCAAGGAAGCGGAGCTGGATGCCGAGATGCAGGGTATTGCCGAAAGCGGAAGGTCCGGTCGAGGTCCCAAATGGCGCAAAAAGGACAAAGAGCGGCGGATACTGGTGAACCGCCGGGAAAAGCTGGAGGAAGAGATCCGGATCCGGACCCAACAGATCGAGGATTACGAGCAGCGACAACGGGAGTTGTCCGAGACCCTGCTCAAGACCAAGGAGCTGTACGCCAACATCGATACCGAGATCGAACGCCGGCGGGCCGTAGCCAAAGCGGCGCGGGAGGCGCTGGAAAATTTCGGCTCGGGCGGCGTCGCCGGAACGGTACAGGCCCTGCGCGAGTATCCGAACCGCTTCGAGGAACGCTCGGACGTCGGCCAACTGGAGCAGGCGGAGGATCTATGCACCCAGTTGGCGGACGAGATGGAGGCCCTGGAGATCAATCTGGGGGGTAGATCTTGCGATCGCGGCCCGATCATGGACAAGGTCGCGCCAATCGTCGAGACGAACCGGGCGCTCGCTGCTCTCGACCGGCAATGTCTCGGGGCCGATGCCCCCGCCCTGCACGAGCTGGATTTCGCCAAGGCGCTGGCGGCGGCGCGCCAGTGCCTGGATCTGTCCAGACTGCCTTATCGCCAGGTGCAGGATCTGCGCGAGGAGTTGGATCGCCTGGAACGTGAGGAGGGACCGAACGCCTCGGAATTCACCAGGACCACAAACGCCCTCTTTGCGGGCGAGAAGGACGGTTACCTGGCGTTGGTCCTGGCGATAGCGATGGACTTGCTGGTCCTGTTCACTGGCTTGATCGGGGCCAAGAGCGCTACCGCCACCTTCGCTATTCGGGTGTTGGAGGTCGAGCGGCAAGACGACCCCGAGGTTGCCACGATCAAGACCTTGCTCAAATATCTCGACCCCTTCGATCAAAAGATCGATGGCGTCCGGTACGAGGCCAAGATCGACCTGGACAGGATCCCGGACCCGCGCATCCGCGATTCGATCGGCTCGCTGCTGGTTCGCAATCGAAGCACCGGTCTGGTACTGGTATCGCCGGAGAATCCGGAACGCTACTTTCTGCGCTACGGCGCCCAAGAGCAGCTGGAGACTCAGCTCGAGAAGCGCCGGCAGACTACGGGAGAGCCGGTCTCCAGGGCAGCGACCGGGCAGCGTCGATACTCTTCGGCCGATACGAACTCCCAGGCGCGGAAACGTGGGCGGCAGACGCCCGGTCGATCGCCCTTCTACGACCCGGGGGAGCGATCTTTGGACCATCATGATCCCCGGTGGACAATGGGAACCGGCCCTGCCGTAACGGGGATCGGGACCGGTGGCGCAAGGGCCGCCGAACCGACCGTGGCGTCATCGGCATTCGATCCCTATACCGGCAAGTCCGAGACCGGCCTCGAAGGAGCGGAGCCGGACGTGCGGCCGGGTCTCGATGAAGCACCGGCCGCTCCGGTCGCCGCCGAGCCCGACCGGGAGGAGGCGCCGACGCCCTCCACCGAATCGGAAAGCGGGAAATCCGACGAAAACCTCGAACTGGCCTACGGATTCCTGAGCGAAAACGAGCCGGGAAAACCGGCGTCCGGAGATTCTTAATAGAGATGGAACGCCGGTAGCGTCCGAATCCCGTCGAGTTCGATGGCCAGACAATTGTTCTTATTTTTCCTGCTCAATCTGCCCTGGTGGGCCGGTGCCGCGCAACCCCTTCCCCGTGCCGCGCTGGTGATCGACACCTCCGGCTCGATGGCGGACAACGACCCACGCCGCTACGCGGTGCACTTTGCCAAGGTCCTGGGACGGACCATGGCCGGGGCCGGCGCGGTGGATACCTTCCACGCCGGGAACGCCGATTGCCGAGCCGAGTCGGTGGTGCGATACCGCCTCGACGGGGCGGATCCCACGGGCTGGGAGCGGTCACTCGAACGCGGGGTGCGCTATGCGGGCTTCAACGTCTTCGGCCCGGCGATCGTTGCGGCACGGGATGCGCCGGGTTCCGCGACGCCATCGGTATTGTTGCTGCTGGCCGACAATGGTGGCCGGGGGGCAACGGAGATTCGCGCCGAGACCGATGCCGAGATCGCGCGCCGGGTGGCGGAGGCCGGGGGACGACACGGTAATGTGGACGTGCGCATATCCCTGCTCTGGAACACCAGGGACGATCTGGATCTCCACGTAACGACGCCCTTCGGCAGGGTGATTTATTACGGTAATAAAAATGCGGACGGAGGGGTGCTCGACGTGGACCGGAATGTCAACGGGACGACCCGCCAGCCGGTGGAGAATGTGCGCTGGGCCAGGGGCCAGGCGCCGGCGGGCGAATACCGAGTGATGGTGCGCAACTTCAAATTCAATGAACGGAGACGGCGAGCGGTCGAGTTCAGGGTCGAAGTGGTCGCGGACGGACAGGTGAAACACTACCAGGGCATCATCTCGCCCAACGGAGAAACCGGCTCCGCCAGTGATGTCGAGGTCACACGGTTTCGGTATCCGGTCCCGCGTTCGGATTCGGACCGCGCTGCCGTGGCGGCGGCGGTCTCGCGCCGGGATCGGGCCCTGAATCCAAACCGGAGTTGCCCGGACCCCGAACAGGCGCTCAAGGCCGCGCAACGGGCGGGTATTGCCCAGGTCTCGATCCAGCTCGGCAATGGCGCGAGCCCATTCCAGAAGCTGGATTCGATGGACGCAACCCTGAAGCTGGGCAACTCCGCCGAGCTCACCGCGGCGGTGGCCACCGTGGCCAAACGCTGGCTTGGACGCGACGCGCTGGAACATGGGGCGAGCGATGGGCGGATCCAGGTCCGGGTGCCGAGGCATACCGGCGAGCTCTGGTTGTTGGTCAGTGGTGATGGCGATCTCTCGCGGTTGCGGGTCAGCGACTCCAATCCCGGCGCCGCATCGGTCGAGCTCGATGTAGCCGCCGGCAAGACCGCATCCACCGATGGTCGCAGTTATCTCTATTACCGTCTCATTCGGGTGCGCGAGCCGACCGCCGGGACTTGGCGTTTTCATGCCGATGGGGTTGCAGTCGGTTGGCTGTACGGGCTCCGGGTAATCCACCCGGTGTGGGATCTGCGTCACGATCTGCCGGCGAGGCATCGGCTCGACATCCCGCTGTCGATAACGGCTACCCTTGAGCAGCCAGGCGACCAGACCTCACCGGTGCCGGGGTTGATCCTGGCCCGCGCCGAGGGAATCGAGATCGGGTTGCGTGACGACGGCGAGGATGGCGACGCGACCGCGGGGGATCGTATCTACAGCGGCTCCTGGACCCCTCGCAAAACGGGTCGGGTTCGCTTCCAGTTCTCCGGCCAGGACGAGGCCCGAGTGGAAACGGCGAGTGCCGAGGTCGAGGTGGTGGGCTGGGCCGACCTGCGGGGTCCGGCGCGCATCGACTTCGGAAGCCTGGCGAGTCACGAGCACAGTGACAGGGTGCTCGATTTGTCTGCGTCCAGGATACATGGTATGGCGGAGTTGGCGCTAAGCACGGAGCTGGCAGCCGATGGCTTGGTACTGGAGCTGGAGGACAATGGGAAATTTCGGCCGCTCCCACTGGATCGCCCGCTGTCTCTGGTGTTAAACCAGGACCGCCGGCGTTGGCCTTTGCGTCTGCGTGCCCTTCGCTGTCCGCCGGAGCTGAACGACCAGCCCATCGGCGAGCTCCGGGTCCGAAGTGGCGACAAGACCTTGACCGTGACGCTCGGGGCTACTACTACCGAGCCCTTGGCCTGGTATATTTGTCTGTGGCCCTACCTGCTGGCCGTCGCGCTGTTCCTGCTCGCGGCCTTCGTGGTCTGGGGCTTCGTATCACCGGCGCGTTTCCCCCGAACCCTGGGGGTCGTATTGTCGCCGGAAGAGGATCTGGACGAGGGCTTCTTCCAGCTCGTGCGTGCCGCCAAAGGCACCGGCAGCGGTTTTTACCGCAATGCCCGTGCCTACATCGGCGCCGATTTTCGAATCAGCGGCAGACGCGAGGGCGCGTTCGTGTGCCTGATCGCGGATCACGGCCGGCTGCGGATACGGGTGATGCCCGGTCAGAGCATCCTGCGCCGTAATCCCGAGGACAAATGGGAGCCGCTCACCGAAACCGATACCCTGATGCATTTCGGTGAGCTCTACCGCAATGAAACAGGCAGCCTCTATTTCGAATTGAGGAATGCGTAAGAAGTCCACGAAATCCACGAAAAACACGAAAGGACACGAACCCTTTTTCGTGTGTTTTCGTGCTTTTTGTGGACTATGCCTTTCATGGACAAGAGAACGTGAAAAGAGACTTCGATGACCAAGCTAATCTACAAAGACGAGTCCTACGCCATTCAGGGTGCAATTTTCGAGGTATACCGTGATTATGGGCTAGTGCAGAATAGTGAAAATACGAATACCATTTTAATTGGACTTGTACCAGCAAGCCGTTGACTTCCTGATTGCAGGAAATGGTCTCCGGATTTTTACTACGCCGCACCAGCGCACTGTTTCGATTAAAATTGCAAGGTCATAACCGCTGCCGCTTTGTGGTTTCCTATTTCGAATTGAGGAATGCGTGATGGACCAGCCAGTTGCCCCACATCAACGATGAGGTGATGAAATGCCTAATAATGATGGAAATGCACAAAGAGGGTTGGCATTCCTAACGAATGTTTTGTATGGTGTAGCTACTGTTTTCTTTATTGTTACTTGGTATCACACAGAGAATGGTAGTTATTTTACTGTTGGATTGCTGTTGTTTCCCGTACTTTTGAGTATTCTGGTTGTTATAAATAAACATCTGCGTTCCGATGAATCGGGGATATATTTTTTGTATGAGTTTTTAGTTGCGGTACTATTCAATATTATTGCTCTAGGTGTTGTTCATTATGGCTATAATGAAGATTTTTGGGCCGATAATAATTGGTACTTGGTACTCCGGTTCGTTCCCTTGGTTTTTGTGGCAATTACGATAATAATGCTCGTTTATGCAGTGAGTCATTTGTTGATTTTCCGTGTGTCGAGTCCTTCAGATAGGAAAGAACAGAAAGTCAATATTGCAGACGCGGTGCATAACCATCCAGTCGAGGCAATGGCAACAGCATTTGCGATGTTCCTATTCGTAACCTATTTTTTAGCCTATGCTATCGCCTTTGATGACAGGAAGGGACTACATGGCGTGCCGGCGCTAGAAGGGGATTGGAACTCGACCGAGAAACGTGTTGAACCACCCACCGTCGAGAACGAAGATACGGAACGATCTAATTCTGCGCATGGCACTTCATTTATTGATTTTTTCATCGGATATAGTATAGCTTCCGACAATCAGGTTGACTCTGACACCCCCTGTCCAGAGACACTCTCCAAGTGTGCTCTTAGTTTTACGTTTCATAATGGGAATAAGAATCTTATTTTTCGAGAAGATAGTTCACCCATGGGCCTAGGGTGCACAGATTTAATTAAAGGGTGGAAAAAAACATTGGCCCGGAAGCCCGACAATAATGACCTTCGGTTCAGAACACAAAACTCAATCAATCGATGCTATCTAATCGCATTTAGGTAGTGCTGTGATCTATAGGATGATAGGACAGGCAAAGCCTAGCGTGGTCTCGCGCCCCATCCTACAGATTTT
>JAIZWN010000760.1 GCA_020443945.1 Candidatus Thiosymbion ectosymbiont of Robbea hypermnestra
AATCTGCGTAATCTGCGGATAAAAGCAATGGACACAGGACCGTAGGGCGGGATGGCGTAGCGTATCCCGCCGCGTCGGTTAGACAACGAAGGAAAATCCTGTTCATCCTGAAAAATCCTGTGAATCCTGTCCTATTAGCAGATTGCGACGCGCGTGCCGACAAAACCATAACTTGTTTTGCTTTGGTTGTTTCCGGGATTCGGTGTGTATACCCAGGGACAACAAAATGACAACACTACCGGAGCGCGGATCGATGGGCACGCTTCGCTTTGTGCGTCCTGTAAGCGGCGTTGGCTCGCGGGACCCTGGGGGATGCCTGGGGCTCTGAACCGGCTTGCCGGGCGCTGGCTTTGCCCATTCTACCGGCTGAGCCGGCAGGATGCCGGTGCTCCCAGCGGGCCTGGCGGCTGTCTCCGCCTCAGACCGCCGCTGCACGCTCGCGGATAAAGGCGAGGGCTTTGTCGATCCGGCGCAGGGTCGCCGTTTTTCCCACCAGGTGCAGGGTTACGTCGATGCCCGGCGAGGCGGCCCGTCCCACCAGGGCTACGCGCAAGGGCTGGGCGACCTTGCCCAGCTTGATCTCCGCTTCCCGGGCCACCTGCTCCACTGTATGCGCCAGGGTCACCGGCTCCCAGTCGTCCAGGGCCAAGAGCTCGAATTCCTCGCGCAGCCGCTCCAGCACTCCCCTGGCCGCCGGTCGCAGGTGCCTTTTGGCCGCCGTTTCCTCGTAATCATCGCAATCCCGGTACACGAAGGCGCTGATCACGGCCAGTTCCACCAGGGTTTTGGCCCGCGCCTGCTGGGCCACGACTACCTCCGCCAGATCGGGGGCCGGCGCCGGATCGATGCCCAGCCGGCCCATGTGGGGACTGAGCAGATGGGCGATGCGCCTGGGGTCGCCGTGCTGGATGTAGTGCTGGTTGAGCCAGGCCAGCTTATCTGTGTCGAAACCGGCGGCGGCTTTGTTGACCTGATCGATATCGAACAACTCGACCAGCTCGTCCAGGGAGAAGAGCTCCCGGTCTCCGTGGGACCAACCGAGACGCGCCAGATAGTTCAGCAGGGCCTCGGGCAGATAGCCCTGATCCCGATAGGCGACGACGCTCACGGCCCCATGCCGCTTGGACAGACGCGCCCCGTCGGCCCCCAGGATCATGGGGACATGGGCATAGCGCGGCGGCTCCTGGTTCAGGGCGCGCAGGATATTGATCTGGCGCGGGGTATTGTTGAGATGGTCGTCGCCGCGGATGACGTGGGTGATTCCCATGTCCCAATCGTCTACCACCACGGTCAGATTATAGGTCGGCGAGCCGTCGCTGCGGCGGATAATCAGATCGTCCAGCTCCTCGTTGTCGAATACCACCCGCCCGCGGATCAGATCCTCCACTACCACCGGTCCTGCGTCGGGATTGCGAAAGCGCACCACATGGGGCCGGTCCGGTCCCAGGTCCCGATGGCGGCAGTGACCGTCGTAGCGCGGTTTGTCTTTCCCGGCCAGCTGCTCCCGGCGCAGGGTGTCCAGACGTTCCGGGGAGCAGTCGCAACGATAGGCCAGTCCCTTGTCGATCAGCGCATCGATAACCTGGTTGTAACGCCCCAGGCGCTCGGTCTGATACAAGGGCCCCTCGTCGTACTCCAGCCCCAGCCAGGTCATGCCCTCCAGGATCGCGTTCACCGAATCGGCGGTGGAACGCTCCCGATCCGTATCCTCGATGCGCAGGACAAAGACCCCGCCGTGCCGGCGGGCAAAGAGATAGGAAAACAGCGCCGTGCGGGCCCCCCCGACGTGCAGATAACCGGTGGGCGAGGGGGCAAAACGAGTGCGGATGGTCATGGTCGACAGAAATCTCAGGTAAAAAGGTCAGGAACGGCGCCGCGCCTTTTCGGCGCCTCCGGTTGCCGGTTGCCAGTTGCCGGTTACCAGCATAATCGCTCAGACCCCATCTTGTCATTCCGGCTGGAATATGCGCGGGGATTGATGGAGAATCTGCGGCAATCGAATTGGGTGGGCATGGATGCCCATTTTGAACAATCTATGGAGACCGTCGATTTCGCAACCGGGGAGGGTTTGTTTTGGAACTGCTGAAGACATTGATCGGGGATTTGAACGGTATTGTGTGGGGACCGCCCATGTTGGTCCTGATCCTGGGTACCGGATTGTTCCTGATGATGGGGCTGCGGCTTATGCCCTTGGTGCGGCTGGGCTATGGGTTCCGTATGTTGTGGGCGGGACGCCGGGAGCAGGGCGCGGGGGATATCACGCCCTTCAACGCCTTGATGACCTCGCTGTCGGCGACCATCGGCACCGGCAATATCGCGGGGGTCGGCACGGCGATCGCCATCGGCGGTCCGGGCGCGCTGTTTTGGATGTGGTGCACGGCCTTGGTGGGGATGGCGACCAAGTATGCAGAGGCGGTGCTGGCCGTGAAGTATCGTGAGGTCGATGAGAAGGGAAATCACGTCGGCGGGCCCATGTACTACATCAAGAATGGTTTGGGGAAGCGCTGGGTCTGGCTGGGCGGCGCCTTCGCCATCTTCGGCGCCCTGGCGGGATTCGGTATCGGCAACGGCGTGCAGGCCAATTCGGTCGCCGACGCCCTGGAGACCAAGTTCCACATCGACTATTGGATCACCGGCGTGGTCATGGCGATCCTGGTGGGGCTGGTGCTGATCGGGGGGATTCGTTGGATCGCGCGGGTGGCCGGTAAGCTGGTTCCCTTCATGGCCGTCGCCTATGTCCTCGGCGGTCTGACGGTGCTGGCGATAAACAGCGCCGAGATCCCCGCGGCCCTGGCGCTGATTGTTTCCTCGGCCTTTACCCCCAGCGCCGAGCTGGGCGGCTTCGCGGGCGCGACCGTAATGCTCGCCATTCGCTTCGGGGTCGCGCGGGGCATCTTTTCCAACGAGGCCGGGCTGGGCAGCGCGCCTATCGCGCATGCGGCGGCGAGGACGGATAACCCGGTGCGTCAGGGTAGCGTGGCGATGCTGGGGACCTTCATCGATACCCTCATCGTCTGCACGATCACCGGGCTGGTGATCGTGACCTCGGGGCAATGGAGGACCGAGAACCCCGAGTATCTCGAGTGCGTCGACAAGGGCGGGAGCGTGGCGCAGGAGGCCGTCTCGTCTTGGGGCATCCGACAAACGAAAAATACCTGCGCGATCGAGTCGGCAGGGACGGCGACGGTATTCGATAAGGTCCAGACCGGCGCCAGCCTCTCGGCCGCGGCCTTTTCCAGCGAGCTGCCCGGCATCGGGGGCTATATCGTGACCCTGGGATTGGCCCTGTTCGCCTTCACCACCGTCCTGGGATGGAGCGTCTATGGCGAGCGGTGCGTGGAATATCTGTTCGGCATCCGCGCCATTGTGCCCTTTCGGGTACTCTGGGTGCTCGCGCTTCCCATCGGGGCGACCGTCAGCCTGGATTTCATGTGGCTTCTCGCCGACACCCTGAACGCCCTGATGGCGGTGCCGAACCTGATCGCGCTGCTCCTGCTGAGCCCCGTGGTCTTCAAGATAACGCGAGACTATTTTCAGGCGGAGAGGGCCTGATCGGTAGCCGGTAGCCGGTGGTCCCCGACCACCGACTACCGGTGCCGTCAGATACGCGCCCTTGTCCTATCCGTGCAGGTTCTGGGTCCCGATGCACAGGGACATGATCGCCATGCGGACCGCGATGCCGTTGCTCACCTGCTCCAGGATCACCGAGCGCCGGCCGTCGGCCACCTGGGAGTCTATTTCCACCCCTCGGTTGATGGGACCGGGGTGCATGATGATGGCGTCCGGCCTGGCGGTATGGAGCCGCTCCTCGGTCAGGCCGAAGAGCCGGAAGTATTCGTGCTCGCTGGGGAGCATGGCCCCCTGCATCCGTTCGCGCTGCAAGCGCAGCATGATGATAACGTCGGCGTCCCGCACCCCCTCGCGCAGATCGTGAAAGACCCGCGCCCCCAGGGTCCGCGCCTGGGCGGGGATCAGGGTCCGCGGGGCGATGATGCGGATCTCGCCGGCGCCGAGGGCGCGTAGCGCCAGGAGTTGGGAGCGCGCCACCCGCGAGTGCAGGATATCCCCGACCACGGCCACGCACAGGGAGCCGAAGTCCCCCTTGTGCCGGCGGATGGTGAACATATCCAGCATTCCCTGGGTGGGGTGGGAGTGGCGACCATCGCCGGCATTGATGACGCTGACATGGGGGTTTGCGTGTTCGGCGATGAAGTGGGCCGCGCCGCTCTCACCATGGCGCACCACGAACATGTCCACATGCATGGCCTCCAGGTTGCGCAGGGTGTCCAGCAGGGTTTCTCCCTTGGCGGTGGCCGAGGTGTCGATATTGAGGTTGAGCACGTCCGCGGAGAGTCGCTTGGCGGCGAGCTCGAAGGTGGTGCGGGTGCGGGTGCTGGTCTCGAAGAAGAGATTGGCGACGATCTTGCCCCGACACAAAGGGACCTTTTTGACCGTCTGCTCGGCGACCCCGAGAAAGCCCTCGGCCCGGTCCAGGATCTCGGTCAGCAGCGCGCGGCCCAAGCCCTCGATGGTGAGGAAGTGCTTGAGGTTTCCCTGGAGGTCGAGCTGGATGCCGAACCGGCTCATGACGGCGGTGCGGGTGTCTCCCCGCGTTCCGGCGGTATTCGGCCGAGGACGAGCCGGAACGGGTCCGGGCCGCCGAGCTTGAGCTGCTCCCCGGGCGCGAGACGGGCCCGCAGCCCCACCAGGTTAGGCTCGAGCGGCAGCTCCCGACCGTCACGCTCGACCAGGACGGCCAGGAGGACCGAGGCCGGCCGACCATAGTCGAATAGGACATTCAGCGCGGCGCGAATGGTGCGCCCGGTCTGCAATACATCGTCCACCAGTACGATGTGGCGGTCATCCACCGATACCGGGAGCCGGGACGGGCGCACCTGGGGATGGACGCCGATGCGGGTGAAGTCGTCGCGGTAGAAGGAGATGTCGAGCTGGCCCAGGGGCTCGGCGAGGGCGAGTTGCCGGTGCAGGCGTTGCGCCAACCAGACCCCGCCGGTGTGGATGCCGATCATCAGGGGGGCGTCCTTGCGCTGCTCCTGAAGCAAGGCCGCCAGGTCGCGGCCCATACCCCAGATGCAGGTCTCCACCTCGGCGGTGGTTTTCCAAAGGTCGGTATCACTCATCGGTCACCAGCGATCCCTTGGGGTTTGCAAGCTTCCCCTGACCTACTCACTTGCATTGCCGGAACCTGTGTCAATGCTTGGCAAGTCTCGCAGGGTCATCGTCTCCCGCCAGTGCGATGCGTTCCACCTCTTCCGGCGTCAGTCCGAGCGACTCGGAAACTTCCGCAACGCCAGATCGGTTCAACAGGCGACGGATAAGCTGCGCCTTACCTTTTTCCATGCCCTTTTCCATACCTTCCGCTGTGCCGCGTTCAAAGCCAATGGCAAAAGACGGTAGACGTTCGACGTCGGCGCGGGTCAACATGTGTTCGGCCTCCTTAACGTGTAACGCGAGCTCCTGGTTCTCCGAGCTTGGCAAGTCTCGCATGGTCATCGTCTCCCGCCAGTGCGATGCGTTCCACCTCTTCCGGCGTCAGTCCGAGCGACTCGGAAACTTCCACAACGCCAGATCGGTTCAACAGGCGACGGATAAGCTGCGCCTTACCTTTTTCCATACCCTTTTCCATACCCTTTTCCATGCCCTTTTCCATGCCCTTTTCCATACCTTCCACTGTGCCGCGTTCAAAGCCAATGGCAAAAGACGGCAGACGTTCGACGTCGGCGCGGGTCAACATGTGTTCGGCCTCC
>JAIZWN010000761.1 GCA_020443945.1 Candidatus Thiosymbion ectosymbiont of Robbea hypermnestra
CCCCGTCATTCCGGCAGGGATTGCCGGAATCCAGGCGCCAGGGATGGCAAAAGCCGAGGGCTCTGAGCCATGATTGGGCCGCTGGGCAGCCTATCACCACTCAACACTCTACCACTACCCAGTGTGTGGAGAATGGAGCGAAGTGGGATGTTTTTGCTTTGCGTCTTAAAAAGACTGCGAGGAAGCAATCTTCCGGTATCCACTCAAGGAGAATGGTCAGCTCATGAAGCCGCGTAATCGCGAAATAAACATCTTCAACCTATCCATGCTGGATGTCATCTCCGGAGCCATGGCGGCCTTCCTGATTATCATGGTAGTGCTGATACCCTATTACAGAAAGGAAAGTATCGATTACCAAGCGATTATTGCCTCTCTGCAACGAGAGGTAGCAGAAGCGCAACAGCAGACACAAGCGGCCCAGGCAGAGTCCGAACAGCAACGCCGACATGCCGAGGAGCTGGCCCGGCAATTAGCTAAGACGTTTCTGGTGCTTTATGTGCGTTGGAACACACGCGATGACGTGGATCTGCACCTCATAGATCCCTCCGGGGCCGAATTCTCATTCCAGAGGAAGCGTATTCCAGGCCGCCCTGGAGAGCTCAGTGAGGATAACGTCAATGGTCCGGGCAATGAGGTCTGGGAGATTCGCGATGCCCCACCCGGAAACTACAAGGTTTTTGTCAATCTCTTTGCTGTTAAAGATAGACGCAAGCCGGTTGTGGTCAAGGGACGCCTGTTCCATCGCGACGGCAGTAACCCGATACCGGAGACACGTCTGACCCAAAAGGGTCGGAAGGAACCTGTAGCCACGATCTCAGTGGATAGCAACGGAAACGTCTCGGTGCATTGATGCGAATCGACTTACGGCGAATGTCTTGTGCCGCCGGTGGTAGATGACTACCGGATTCCAACACTCCCTCCCCTGCCGGAACGGGGGTGTGGTGACAGAGACGCCGCCGGGTGAGCCGCGTACCCGGAACACCGGCGTCCTGCCGGCTTCGTGGGCACGGACCCACAGGAAAGCAAGTAGCAAATCCTTTTATAACCTTTCCTGGCGTTTCCTTGGAAACAAAACGTACAAGGTTGAGCAAAGCAAGCGCCCATCAGGCTGGTTCGAAGATAGCGGTCATGCCAAGAGATTTTCACGCCGCGGCGGCTTGATCGAATGCACAAAGCGCCGCGTGCCCATCAAATCCTGACCGGCAAGACAGGAAAGGCCGCCGAATTCGAGGACCCGAAGCCCCTCTCCCCTCGGGAGAGGGGTTGGGGAGAGGGAATCAAAACAGCCCTGGGACCGCCGGTCCTCCCTCTCCCGCCGGGAGGGGGGATCAAAAAAGGGTTTCCGTATTTGCCCGACCGACACGGCGGGATGCGCTTCGCTTTCCCGCCCTGCGGTCCTGCCGGCACACGCCAAAGGGCGCCTTCTGGCGGGTATTACCGAAATCGGTAGTGTTCCAACTTCGTTGTTTCCGAGATTCAGCGTATATCGCCAAGGATAACAAAGTTACGGCACCACCGCTGACAGGTCGAGCTATTCTTCGTGGTTCGTGCGGTCTTCCAATCGTACAGGATTAACAGGATTT
>JAIZWN010000762.1 GCA_020443945.1 Candidatus Thiosymbion ectosymbiont of Robbea hypermnestra
GTTCGGTTTGGAGCCTGGTTTTCAGCCCCGACGGGCGCTGGCCCGCCGCCGGCTCGGATGACAACAGGGTGCGCCTGTGGGACCCGGCCACCGGCGATCTGGTGCGCACCCTGGCGGGACACGGCGGTTGGGTTTCGAGCCTGGATTTCAGTCCCGACGGGCGCTGGTTCGCCTCCGGCTCGTATGACGGCACCCTGCGCCTGTGGGATCCGACCACCGGCCGATTGCTGGGCATTCTGTTCGGAAGCAGGGACGGGCTTTGGGCGAGCTGCCGTGTCGATCTCGGGCGCTGCCGGCGCTATGACGATGGCACCCTGCTCATGCGCCGGGACGCAAGTGGCCGGGTGAGGCCCGTTCCCCTCCCCGCCGGCCTGGGGCCGGCCGAGCTGACCATCGAGCCGGCGGAATCGGGGGATGAGACCGCCGCGCCCGAGCTGTCGCCGGGGGACGGGGAGTCGGTTTCGGTAGGACTGCGGATACGCAATCCGGGCCCGGAGACCGCCTACTGGCTGGATATCCATCAGGAGCGCGAGGCCCAGGATCCCTTCCTGTTCACGCCGCCACCGCGGCGGGTTCGGCTGGGCCCCGGCGAGACCTGGGAGGCCACCGGCGCCGTCTCCTATCTGGCCGCGGGCCATGAGCCGCAAGGGCGGGAGGGAACACTGAGGTTGCATCTGGAGCAGGCCCATGGCGATCCTATCCCTATCGAGCTCCCTATCCGTGGCCGGGTGCCGGAGCTGGCGCTGACGGGAGAGCCGGAGCAAATCAGGGGCGATACGCCGACCCTGGCGGTCCGGGTCCGTAATGTCGGCGAGCAGGCGCTCCGGGAGGCGGAGTTCCAGGCCCGGATCCATGGCCGGGCCGGCGAGAGCGAACGGTCCCTGGCGCGGATCACCGAGGACCTGATCCCCGCCGGCGGCGAGATTGCCCTGTCCTTTGCCCTCCCCGATGACCTGGAGCTGGGCCCGGACGGTCAGCTCACCCTGATAGCCCACGAGCGTTCCTACCCACCCCATGACTGGCGCTTCCCGGAGCTGTCCATTCGCCTGGCGCCGCCGCCCTGGCCGCTCTATGCCGGGCTCGGGGTCTTTCTGCTCGCCGGCGCCGTCCTGCTCTGGTATCTGCGCCAATACACCCACCCCTTGACCCGGCGGCTCGCCGCGGAGCCCGCCGTCCTGCCCCGGCTGGGGCTGGCGCAACTGGACCAGGCGCGGGATTTGCTCCGGCGCACCCGCCGTCTGGATACGGTCCTGACGGCCAACGACATCCATGGGCGCTGGCTCGAACGGGCCCTGCGGTTCCAGACCGATTCCCACGCGGACCAGGTTGCCTGGCTCGCCCACCGCCTGGGCGCGGATTGGCAACGCAAGGAGGGCCTGGGCCCGGATGGCGCCCTGGAGCGTTTCGACCTGGCCCTGGGCGAGGATTTCCCGCTGAACCTGAGGGGCTGCTCGGTGGTCTTCCCACCCACCGACTGGCCCGCGCCGGATGTACTGTCCGGCCTGGGCAGGATCGGGGATCAGCCGTGCCTGGTGCTGGCCGAAAATCCGCGGCAACGGGCGGACCTCGGCCAGCACTGCCGCACCCCGGACAACTGGCTGGTGGCGCCCCAGGACGCGGAGCTGAGCGCGCTCCTGCTCGCCCCCGACCCGGTGGGCGCCTGCGCCAGGCTGATCGCGGGCTCCGTCAAGGTGGCGCGTATCTCGCCCTACCGGACCGGAGGCGGGGTGAGGAAGGAGAGCGCCTTCTTCGGCCGTACCCGGATCATCTCCGACATCCAATACCGGGAGCCCGCCAACTATCTGCTGGTGGGCGGGCGCCAGCTCGGCAAATCCAGCCTGCTGCGGGCCTTGCAGCGGCGCTATGAGCGGGACGGGAACGTCGATTGCCGCTATGTCTCCGTCGGCTTGGCCCCCATCGAATCCAAGCTCGCCCGGACCCTAGTGCCCCGTTTCACCTTATTTTTCGCTCTCAGCGCGGCGAGAAGCGGCCAGCCGCGAGGCGCGTGAGCGCAG
>JAIZWN010000763.1 GCA_020443945.1 Candidatus Thiosymbion ectosymbiont of Robbea hypermnestra
AATACATGAGGCAATCGGTCGCCTGAAACGGACAACGTTTCGCGCTCACCCCGCCCTTTTCGAACGAGCTATCACGGATTCTTTAGGGGGAAATGGGTCAGGTCTTGATCCGTGACCCTTGAAGGCACAGGTCAAGACCTGACCCCTTTCCTTTGACCCCTTTCCTTGCTGGGGCATCCTTGACAGCCTCACTATCGGCTCCGATTATGCGCATATGGAGATCGAGCATGATCCGAAGAAGACGGCGGTTAACCCGTTGCATCACGATGGCGTGACCTTCGAGGAAGCAGAAGCTGTATTGCTCGACCCCTACGCATTGACCAGAGAGGACAACGATGCCAGCGGTGAGCACCGTTTCGTAACCTTGGGCATGGGAAAAAAGGGACGCATTCTGGTCGTTGTCTGGACCCAACGTGGAGACCGTATCCGACTCATCTCTGCGTGGAAATGTAATCAAGCACAGCGCAAACGCTATGAGCAGCAATTCTGATCCTCTCTACGAGCAGTATGCCGACATGGATTTCACCGACGCGATGCCTGTAGCTGATGTGCCTGCCCTGGCCAAGTTGCAGGCCGAACAAAGCGGAAAGTCGGCAATCTCAATTCGTGTAGATAACGCAATTCTGTCGGCGATCAAGGCACAGGCCAAAGTAAGCGGCGCGGATTACCGCGCCTTGATAAGTGATGCCTTACGTCAGTTTGTCGAAGGCCGGACCTTGGCACAAGTTGTTCGCGAGACGATTCGCGAAGAGCTTCATCCTGAAAATTGAGTGGAAATGGGATCAGGTCTTGATCCGTGACCCTTGAAGGCACAGGTCAAGACCTGACCCCGTCTCCCGCTATGACCGGCTGATGCGTGAGTTGGCTACCCACCGAACCATACGCCACTCATGTCGTCTACTCGAAATCCTCGAGTCTGGTAACTTTGCCCTGTCGGGCGTCTTTTCGGGAATGCCGGACAATCTTCCGGAACCGCGGATCGTTCAATAAACGGTACTCAAAGTACTCGTCCTCAGTGGCAAAACCTCTTATCACACCAACGGGCTTACCGTGGTTTGTGATAATGACCTCTTCCTTTGCTGCTTTCTTCACGTACGAAGACAGATGATCCTTTAGTTCGCTAAGTGCGGTAGTGATCATAGCGATTTCACCCCATACTCATCGAGCCAGCTCTCCGTATCCTCTTTCGGAACAATCGCTAACACGACGACGGTCTCTGCTTCCACATCGTAGAACACCCGATAGTCCTCCAAACGCAAGCGGTACTCGGGGTGATCCATACCCCGTAGCCGCTTGATCCGACTTCGGCTGGTCTTGGTGGGCTCGTGGCGCAGATGTGTTTCGAGCCCATCACGGACGATTGAGCGCCATCGAGCAGGGATGCCCCGGTAGTGTTCCTTCGCCGTGTCCGTCAAGACAATCTCGTAACGCATCCTTTTAGGGTATGCAGGTATCTGGCCAGAATCAAGGCCAGATCGCAGGCCAGAGGGGAATCTCTTAGAGATTGTCTAAAAAGGGATCGTAGGCCGTAGGCCAGGTTGCGGCCAGGGACGGCCAAAACCCAGCCATCACCAAAGCTGGGATTCGTTCCTTGCCCCCCAGCCTACCAATTTAAAATCAATGGGTTAGTTTTTAGATAGCCTCTTAGGATAGGATTCCTGGCAAACAAAGCGTTCATGGGGTCAGGTCTTGATCCGTGACCCTTGAAGGCACAGGTCAAGACCTGACCCCGTTTCCCCGCAGGTCAAGACCTGACCCCGTTTCCCCGAAGCTCAGCCTCGCAGGCGCGAAGGCCGACAGCGACCAGCTCGATGAGCTTGCCTATTTGCTGGAATCCGGGTCGGATCGGGTTGGGGCCTTGGATTTCCAGCGCTCGGCTACCGAATACGTGCCGCGCACCGCGACGAACGTCTCCCTGGATGAGCTCGTACAGTCTGCCGAGCGCGTAGAAAAAGGCTTGCCCTTGAGCCCCGAGCTCGATCAGGCCTTGCTGCATGGGACCGCGATCGGCGGAGCACGGCCCAAGGCGCAGATCTAAGCGGGCAGCAAGCAATACATCGCCAAGTTTTCGTCGGCGACCGATCTCTACAGCTTGGTCAAGGCAGAATTCATTGCCATGCGAATTGGCGCTCTGGCGGGGCTCGAGGTGGCGCCCGTCTCCCTTGGACGCGCGATGCACAAAGAGGTGCTGCTGATCGAGCGTTTCGACCGCGTGCCAGCCGGCGATGGGTGGCAACGCAAGGCGATGGTGTCGACACTCACGATGCTCGCCCTCGATGAGATGATGGCACGCTATGCGAGCTACGAAGACTTGGCGGAGCTCGTCCGTCACCACTTCAAAGACGCTCGAGCAACGCTACGCGAGCTCTTCTCCCGGCTGGCATTCAACATCCTGTGCGGCAATACGGACGACCATGCCCGTAACCATTCAGCCTTCTGGGACGGGCAGGCGCTCGCGCTGACACCGGCCTACGATATCTGTCCGCAGCCGCGTACCGGCAACGAGGCCTCACAGGCGATGCTGATCGCCGGTGGAGAGCGCATGAGTCGGATCGCTTCATGAGGTGGACCCCAACCGTTGGACAGTCAGGAAGCAAAAATAAGTTAAGAACGGAGAGCGGTTCTTGAGAATCTTAT
>JAIZWN010000764.1 GCA_020443945.1 Candidatus Thiosymbion ectosymbiont of Robbea hypermnestra
GCGCCAAGGCCAGGCGTGGCGTGGCTCTCTCGCTCGGTGCTCTCCTCTCGCCTGGGCGCGGTTGGGAGGGCTCTGAGAGTGAAAAATAAGGTGAAACGGGGTACTGGATACCCCGTTGGAAATCGGCGACATGCGGCTGAGTGCGCCGCGGGCAAAACAAGGGGTTGCGATTTCTCGCAACCCCTTGTTTTCAGATGGTGCGCCCTGTTGGATTCGAACCAACGACCACCTGATTAAAAGTCAGATGCTCTACCGACTGAGCTAAGGGCGCGAAGCCTGTACCGATCGGCGCATCGACCGGCCAAGGCAGACTTGTTAAGTCGGGCTGTGATTCCCCGGGTTGGAGGGTGTCGCCCTTGGCGCTACCCGACGTGGTTCAGGGATGGACCGCCATTTCCAACGGCTCCAGCCGTTGAATCAGGGTCCAATCAGAACCCTTGATTATACTATTTTGCGGCCTTTGTCCGCCAGATTTAAATCCGCCCGCCAGGGCCGCCGAATAATCGCCACTTCGGTCGCCAGCTTCCAGCGGCTGGCAGCCGGCGACTGGTAACCCTGGTGTTTTGGCATGCGCCGGCAGAGCGGCGCCCCGGTTTTGCGACGCCCTTCCGCGGGCAGAGTGTGGAAATTTGTTGCTCTCCGGGGCCTGAATTGATAGTTTTCGTGCTTTGTCTGCACCGTCGCGTATCGTTCACCCTGCCTGTTCTGACTCCAAAGAGAAAGGGGGAAACCAGAATGTCCGTAAAAATCCTTATCAAGCGCCATGTGCCGGAAGGTACCCACCATGGTCTCACGGACCTGCTCCGGAAGATGCGCAGTAAGACCTTGCAACAACCCGGTTACATCTCCGGCCAGACCCTGCAACGTGTGGATGATCCCACCGAGTGCATCGTGGACAGCAACTGGCGCTCCAGGGAGGAGTGGAACCAATGGTTCCGAAGCCAGGAGCGCACGGGTATCCAGACGGAGATCGACGCCTTGCTCGGTCAGGAAACCGAGTATGCCGTTTACGAGTACCTTTGACATATTTTTTGTTTTTCTCCGCTCGAGCTTCCGCCCGGAATGCTCCGCCCGGAAACCTATGAGGCGATATCCAAGATGCCAACCGACAAACTCGAACTCCTGAAAACCAAGAAGGAAAAACTCGCCCTCGGGGGCGGCGCCAAAAGAATCGAGAAGCAGCACAAGACGGGGAAGCTCACGGCCCGGGAGCGGCTTACCCGGCTGTTCGACGAGCAGACCTTCGTCGAGCTGGATGCCTTCATAAAGTGTCGCAGCACCAATTTCGGTCTGGACAAGATGGGGCTCGAAGGGGAGTCGGTGGTCACTGGCTATGGTCGAGTGGACGGCCGACTGGTCTATGCCTTCTCGCAGGATTTCACCGTCACCGGCGGGGCCCTCGGGGAGATGCACGCCCGCAAGATCGTGAAGGCGATGGAGGCAGCGGCCAAGGTGGGCGCCCCCCTGGTGGGCATGAACGATTCCGGCGGGGCCCGCATCCAGGAGGCCGTCGACGCCCTCTCCGGCTACGGCGATATCTTCTTCCGCAACTCCATCTATTCCGGGGTCGTCCCGCAGATCTCCGCGATCATGGGACCCTGCGCCGGCGGCGCGGTCTATTCGCCCGCGTTGACCGATTTCATTTTCATGGTCGATCAGACCTCACAGATGTTCATCACTGGCCCGCAGGTTATCAAGACGGTCACCGGGGAGCAGGTGTCGCCGGAGGATCTCGGGGGCGCCATGACCCACAACCGGACCAGCGGCAACGCCCATTTCGTCGCCGAGAGCGATCAGGACTGTATCGAGCGGATTCGCCAGCTCCTCGGCTTCCTGCCGTCGAACAATCTGGGGAAGACCCCGGCGGTGGAATGTACCGACGATGTCAACCGGCAGGTCGAAACGTTCGACACCCTGATGCCGGAAGACCCCAACAAACCCTATGACATCCACGAGGTGATCCTCCCCATCGTCGATAACGGCGAGTTCATGGAGTATCAGCCCTATTTCGCCACCAATCTGATTACCGGCTATGCCCGGGTCAATGGTCGGTCGGTGGGCATCATCGCCAACCAGCCCAAGGTCATGGCCGGTTGTCTCGACATCAACTCCGGCGACAAGGCCGCCCGCTTCATCCGCACCTGCGACGCCTTCAATGTCCCCCTGCTGACCCTGGTCGATGTGCCGGGCTTTCTGCCGGGGACCGCCCAGGAGTACGGCGGCATTATCCGCCACGGCGCCAAGATCCTGTACGCCTACAGCGAAGCGACCGTGCCCAAGGTCACCCTGATTACCCGCAAGGCCTATGGCGGCGCCTATGTCGCCATGTGCTCCAAGTCCCTCGGGGCGGACACCGTGCTGGCCTGGCCGACGGCGGAAATCGCCGTGATGGGCTCGGAAGGGGCGGTCAACATCATCTTCAAGAAGCAGCTCGACGAGGCCGAGGATAAGGACAAGGCCGCGACGAAAAAGAAGATCCTCGACGAATACAACGCGGAATTCGCCACGCCCTACAAGGCGGCGGAGCGGGGGTTCGTGGACGATGTCATCGAGCCGCGTACGAGTCGGCAACGCATCGTCGATGCGTTCAACATGCTGGAAGGCAAGCGGGAAAAGCGGCCGGCCAAAAAGCATGGCAACCTGCCTTTGTAATAACCGGAGGCCATGATGGAAACCGATCTGCTCACTGCTTTCGCCGATCCCGAGAAAATCAAGGCCTTCACGACCAACCAGCGGTTATGGGCGGGCCTGATCACGACGATTCTGGGCATGGGTATCACCTTCGTAATCCTCATCCTCTTACAGTTTGTGATCGGTCTGTTCGAGAAGCTGTCCGGCTCGGAGAAGAAGCCGCCGGCCGCGGCCAAGCCGACTCCGGCCCCGGCGACGAAACAGGTCGCCGCCAAGCCCACCGCGCAGACACAGAACACCGACGAGCTGGTGCCGGTCATCGCGGCGTCCGTTGCGATGCTGCTCGGGACCTCGGCCGGCAACATCGTGATCCGCAATATCAAGCCGGTGGAAGACGCCCTGCCCGCGTGGCAGGGGGCCGGTATCGCCGAGCAAATGCGCAACAGAGCCTGAAGTTTTTTGGGAGTACCAGAAGCCATGAAACTGTTCAAAGTAACCGTAAACGGCACCACGTATAACGTCGAGGTCGAGGAAACGACGGGAACGGACGCCACCCCGACGGCGACCCCC
>JAIZWN010000765.1 GCA_020443945.1 Candidatus Thiosymbion ectosymbiont of Robbea hypermnestra
TAGGCAGGCAGTCTCGCCCGTTTCTTTCCCCACGGGGCGATGCTGTTCTGCGGGAATAACCGCTTGGTACGCCTTCCCACTCTAGTATTTACCACTACCAAAAACCAAATAACTGGAACAACTCTAATGTCTAACAAAACACCAATCGACGAAGGACCAAACCAGCTGAAAACGTTTGACTTTCCAAACTGGTTGAAGTTCACGATCCAGTATGTGGTGATGCCACTTGCCATGCTGATGGCCGGCTACTATCTGAGCGGACGGGTCCAGCAAAAACAGATCGAATCCCAGGACGAAATCAAAAAAATCGAAATCGCTTCTAACCTTACAAAGGAGCTATTCGATCTCCGACCCATAGAAGTTCTGACGCGGGTAAAAATTATTATGAGAATCGTTGACAAAGACACAGGAGACACTATCAAAAAGGCTGTCGTGCAACACTACAAAAATGTCTTGACTATGGACGAGAGGGGGGAATTAAAGTTCTCCGAAAAGAAGAAACAGGTTGTAACTGATATCCAGGTTGCTATGGGTTCGAGCAGCAATGAGGTGGCGTCTGAGATCAAGAAGCAAATAGGATCCGATAAATACTACCTTATTGTTGCCTCTCTTCTGGATAAATCGGCAGCTATTGAAAAGGCCCAAACTCTGCGCGCGATTGGCTATGATGCCGAGGTGCACTACAGCGTAACTGGATACTATGGGGTTACGATTGCTAAAACTGATATCTTCACTGCTCGGCAGGTGTTCGAGCGGGCTCGCGCAGAAGGACATGCTCCTGTAGACGCTTATTTACATAATGGAAGCCGCTTTGAACAAAAAGTCTTCCCGAGATTTTGACGATGCGGGAAGCCCGTAGGATGGGCAAAGCGAGCGCCCATCAGGATGGTAGGAAGGTAGCGGTCATTCCCGGGCGATTTTTGAGCCACAACGGTTTGCGGAATGCACGAAGGGCAGCGTGCCCATCATATAGAAGGATTCGTGTGAATCCGTGTCTGCCTCCGTGGTTCTTCGGTGCGGTTGGTCACGCCTCGTGGTCTTAAGGCCAAGCCTCGCCAGGTGGTGCGGTCGGCCGGTGGTTGGCGGTTGACTATGGCCTGTTGTTTGGATTCGTAGTAGGCCGCCCGTTCGGCATATCCGCGTTTGCGGGCCCCGGCGGCGAGAATCCCCGCTTTTTGTATGAGCACCTCGCAGGCGGCAGCCCGGTCCCCCGCGGTCAGTCGGTCCGAGCCGATGATCTTCTCCAGCGCCCGGACGCGGAAGCGGTCCATCCCCCAGTGTCGGCGCGATAGCTGGTCGGCGTGACCGCCGTATTTGTGGAGCTGAGGCTCCGGCACGAAGGCGACCGGCTCCGTCGCGCAGATGCGCAGCCAGAGATCATAGTCCTCGCAGGCGGGCAGCGCCTCGTCGAAGGCGCCCAGCTCCTCGAAGAGCGAGCGATGCAGGAGCGCGGCGGAGGGGGAAATGACGCATCGGGGTAGACAGGCCCGGAAGATATAACCGCCGGATTTGGCGTGCTTGTCCATCTGGTTCACCCGGCGTCCACGACGGATCCATGTCTCCTGGGTATGACAGAGCCGGACGCCCGGCTGCTCGCGCAGGGCCGCGCGTTGCGCCGCGAGTTTGTCGGGCAGCCAGGCATCGTCGGAATCGAGGAAGGCGATCCAATCCCCGTCCGCCGCTTCGATGCCCCGATTGCGGGCGCTGCTCACGCCGCCGTTGGCTTGTTGCAGATAGCGGACCTGCGGGTAGTGCCGCCGGATCAGGTCCTCGGTGCCGTCCTGGGAGCCGTCGTCCACCAGGATGATCTCGGTGGCCGGCAGGCTTTGGCGGAGGATCGAGTCCAGTGTCCGGGGGAGGCAATGGGCGCGGTCGAAGGTGGGGACGACAACGGAGATGCGCATCGGGCCTGTCGGATGTATTGATCCGAAGGATTGTGGAATCGAAACCGCAGGGGGTCAACCGATGCGGTTCGCGTTTGCTTTCTTGGGGATCGGCGCCCCACGTAGCCATCAATCCGGCTCCAGCGTCAACCACAAGCCACGGTTGTCCAAGGCCGGTAACCGTCACCTGCGGGCGGCCCTCTACCTGCCGGCGCTGAGCGCCGTGCGCCATAACCCGCACGTGCGCGGCTACTACCGTCACCTGATCGAGAACCGGGGCCTGACCAAGCTCCAGGCCGTCTGTGCCGTCATGCGCAAGCTCCTGCACGCCATCCACGCTATGCTCAAGACGCGCACCCCCTTTGAGAGCCACCGCTTCTACGCCCT
>JAIZWN010000766.1 GCA_020443945.1 Candidatus Thiosymbion ectosymbiont of Robbea hypermnestra
AACCCCGCGATGGTCTCGATGGTGCGGCGGATGTGCTCGCGTTCCGCGTCTTCGGGTATCTCGCGGTAGTCGAGCCAGCGGTACCCATGCCCGGCGACCTCGTGCCCGGCGGCGCGTAAGACCTGCGCGATCCGTGGGTTGAGCGCCAGGGCCAGGCCGACGGCAAAGACGGTCAGCGGCAGATCGCGGGTTCGGAAGAGCTCGAGGATGCGCCACGCGCCCGCGCGCGAACCGTATTCGTACATCCCCTCGACGCTGAGGTCCCGTTCCCCGGTGCGCGGCGGGCGGCCCGGCAACTCATGCAGCCAGGCCTCGGACCGGGCATCGCCGTTGAGGATGCTCAACTCCGCGCCTTCCTCGAGATTGAGCACAAACTGCACGGCGACGCGGGCCTCACCGGGCCAGCGTGGGTGGGGTGGACGGCCGCCGTAGCCGACCAAATCGCGCTCGGCCATCAGCCCAGCTCAAAGGTGGTGATGCCGAAGATGCGCTGGTGGGCGAGCTCCGGGGCCGGGCCCAGATACATCCGGGCACAGCCGAAGACCTCGGTCATCCGGTGGCGGTGGACCAGCTCGAGGGCGGCGGGGTTGTTCTCCGGGGCGTCGAGGAACAGCGGGCCGCCGGCGGCGAACCCGGCCAGGCGCGCATAGAGGGCTTGGGCGGCCTGGCCGTCATCGGCGAACAGCGGACCGATCTTGTAGCCTTGGTCGCAACGGCGCACTACCCCATAGCCACTCAGATTTCCGGCGCGCCGGCAGCCGAAGGCGGCGGCCTCGGGTTGGGACAGCCACCCCTGCAGAAAGGTCGCGCGCGGGGCGGGAAAGCAGGCACGGTCGTAATCGAGGACCTGCTCGAAGGGAACCTCGGCCAAGGGAACGATCTCTTGGTTGCCGACGGTCGGGGTAACCGGCCGTTCAGGAATTTCCGCGCGAAAATGGAGGTGGCGATGGGAGAAGACGAAGCCGCCCTTGGCGTAGTAATCCTGCATCTCAAAGACGCCATCCAGGCCGATGCTCGCCCCCGGGCGCAGCCGTGTGAGCAGGCGCGCGCGGCGGGCGTGCCAGAGGCTATTGCCGAGCCCCCGGCCGCGAAACTCGGGGCGGACGATGAAGCAGCCCATGAAGCCGAATTCACCCTGGTAGGAAGTAATGGCGCCCCCGCCGATCAATTCTCCCGCGAGCTCGGCGGCGATAAAGGCCTCGGGATCGTTCGCCCAGAAAAGCCCGGCGTCATTCAGGCCGGGGCTCCAGCCCTCGCGGGCGGCCCAACCCACGAGCGCGTCCACCTCGGGACGGGTCATGTTGCGGATCACAAGCTCCTTGGTCATGCTGAGGTCCTCGTCGGTTGGTCATCGTCGCGTTCGGAACTTACCCGCCATCCGTAAAGACGCCAGGAACCGCCGGCCGACACGGATGCGATCTTTTCGTGGGCAATGGCAATGGGATCACCCAAGGATCGCAGGGCGGGAAAAGGCGGGATGCGCTACGTTTTCCCACCCTACGCGGGCTCACCCCAACTCAATGTAGGCGCAAAGGGGCAACCTTGCCAACCTTTGCCATTGGCACTGAGTCGATGGCGAACCAGAAGCGCGTCTGATCCAGATTGCGTGCAGTGCGCCCCCGTCAGGACGCGCACGCTGGACCTTG
>JAIZWN010000767.1 GCA_020443945.1 Candidatus Thiosymbion ectosymbiont of Robbea hypermnestra
AACCCCGCGATGGTCTCGATGGTGCGGCGGATGTGCTCGCGTTCCGCGTCTTCGGGTATCTCGCGGTAGTCGAGCCAACGGTACCCATGCCCGGCGACCTCGGGGGAGATGGGGTCAGGTCTTGACCCGCGGGGGAGATGGGGTCAGGTCTTGACCCGTGCCTTCAAGGGTCACGGATCAAGACCTGACCCCTTTCCCGCCGATAATCCGCAGCTGGCCCTTGTCTCTTTCTATACGCGCTCGCCCCGCCCATAGAGCCGACCCCGTTTCGTGTTCACGCTTCTTGTGGCAGGTGAATAGACCAAACCTGGAAGGCAACGAGAGGGGAAATCCGATGGCCGATTTGCAGCGTGCCGTACAGGTGTTACTGGATGAGCTGGTGGAGTCCGGCGAGGAGGTAGGACTTCAAGCCGCCGTCTATGTCGAGGGTCAGCCGGCGGCGGACTGTGTCGCGGGGTGGCGATCACGGGACCGTGAGACTCCGGTCGGTGAAGACACCCTGTTCACCGTTTATAGCTGCACCAAGGGGGTGACCGCCAGTGCCGTGCATATTTTGGCCGAGCGCGGGCTGATCGACTACAAGCGGCCCGTGGCCGAGTACTGGCCTGAGTTTGCCGCGGCCGGCAAGGGATCGGTTTCCGTTGCCCAGGCGCTCAATCACTTGGCCGGCATTCCCCAGACCGTGCAGGTCGAGGACAAGTCCACCGGCGATATCTGGGCGGACCTCGATCTGTGCGTGGCCGAGGTGGCACGCCTCGAGCCGATCTTTTCACCCGGTTCCACGGCCTGTTACCACGGCCTGACGTTCGGCTGGATCGCCGAGGGCATCGTGCGCGGCCTCGGACTGAACCTCGGTGAGCTCGTAGCGGAAGAGATCGCTAGGCCTCTGCAGCTGGGTAACGAGATGTACCTGGGCACGCCGGCCTCCGAGCACGGCCGCATGGCGACGCCCTTCGACAAGCTGTCCACCGGCGAGCCTCCCGCGGTCGATCCCTTGGTCCTGCGGTGCATACCCATGGACCTGACCGCGGCCCTTAACCGGCCGGAGGTCCGCTCCGCTCAAGTAGCCGGCGCCAACATGAGTGCCACCGCCCGGGCATTGGCGCGACACTACGCGGCGCTGATCGGGGTGGTGGACGGGTGCCGTCTGATCTCGGAGACTGGGGCGAATCTTCTCCCTGCGCGTGGACCTTCCGGATGTCCTGTCGCAACAACCCGGCGCCGTCCCGCAGGAAACTCCGCGTGCGGGGGGCTATCAGCTAAACACGGGGAGAAGGGACCAGAGCATGTACTTCGGCCCCAACCCGAGGGCCTTCGGCCATGACGGCCACGGCGGCAGCTTCGCCAGCGCCGACCCGGAGGCGAAGGTGGCACTCGGCTACACGAAGACCCTACTCCATACCGATCAGGTCCCTGTCCGGCCCGAGACCTTATCGAAGACGAGATTTATCGAGACGGTCTACGCAAACCTGTAGTGGTAGCGTATCAATTGTGGGTAGTGGCTGAAATATCCCCACAAAATTCCCCTTCGGCGTCAGTCGGCCAGGAGGGCGTTATGCTCATCGGCGACCCATTCATCAGGTGGCCCGATCACACCGACCAACTCCTGGAGTACCTCACGGCAACTTTCCAATACCACCAGCAGCCGTGCCAGAAACAGCCGGGAGTAGACGCGGCGTTTGCCATTGCCAGGGTGTAGCCAGCGTTCGAGGCCGCCGCGCTCGGCGGCGGTACCCAGCAACCACAGCACAAAGTTGGCCAATGAGGCGATCAACACCAACACTGTGAAACGCCCGACGCCGCGTGAACAGCTGCATTCCAATCCCTCACCGAAGTGCTGGCTCTTCACGTCGCGAAAGCTTTCCTCGATTTGCATGCGTTGCCGATACATCCGCACCATCTGCTTTGCCGGTCGGTTGGTAAACTGGGTGCAGGCCACCAACAGCCAAGGTTCTTTGGTGCTACGGGCGTAGTGAATACTGGCCTTCGCGCGCGAACGCTTGCCGAAGGTCGTGTTGCCACGTCGCCCCTTGCCCACCAGACGTACCAGCACAAAGCACGCTGGTAGAGGATTGCTGCGTACCCAGTCGCCCTCACCGAGTGCCGCCGGCTTCCCGGTGGCGCGCTGGAACAGCGTTCGGCAACTTACCCAACCGTGATTCAAACGCACGTAGTCGCGTCCACGTACCCGCCCCACCCAGCGCCAGCCCAGGCGTTCAACCTC
>JAIZWN010000768.1 GCA_020443945.1 Candidatus Thiosymbion ectosymbiont of Robbea hypermnestra
GGCAAAAGCCGAGGGCTCTGAGCCATGATTGGGCCGCTGGGCAGCCCATCACCACTCAACACTCTACCACTACCCCCTTGTGATCTACGCCGGCGTCGATTCCCTATCGAATCCCTGGGGCGAGCGAACCCGGAAGCGGTTGTGTTTGCAAAGCCCATAAATCTAGAGGCAGAATCGCACCGATGACAGTCTCGATGGTTGCAGTGGGGCGTAGGATTTTTCGGAGAGCGCCGAAGCAATGTCCGACTCTGGATCACGGAAGGGCAGCCGAGCAGCAGGATTTGCAAGCGTTGCGCCGGATTCGCCGGGCGGCGGTCAAGGCCGCACGGCCCTGGTGAATCAAAACGTCCAGTCCTCCAGGCGCAAGCGAGGCACCCGTTCGAACTCCCTTTGGTTGTTCGTGACCAGAGTCAGGTCGTTTGCAAGGGCGATGGCGGCAATTTGGGTATCGTACGGACCAATCGGCTTGCCTTGCCGGGCAAGATAGGCGCGAATCTCGCCGAATTGCTTAGCCGCCTCGCTGGTGAAGGGAATGCTCGGCAGCCAACGCAAGAGCGCGAGTAGACGAGTACGGTTTTCCTTTACCTTCGTACTCTTGGCAACGCCGAACCAGAGCTCGCCTTCGACCGGCGCGCAAATCCGCAGCTGTGAGTATCCGATACGGCGTATTTGCCGAAGAAATACCGGCTGACCCTTCATCAAGGCAATTGCGGCATTGGTATCGAGCAGATACGGCATCAATCGAGGTCTTGGCGGGGGGTATCGAAACCTAAGTCCTGGTCGGTGATGTCGTCGGGAAAATCATCGCTCAACCCGCCGGTGACCGCCGCGAGAAAACGCTCCGTATCTCCGGCTTCGGCGGACCGCGCGATCCCGTAACGGTCTTCCAGAAACTCGATATAGTGCAGGGCCTCACGGGCGACCTGCTCCGGCAAACGGCGGCTGTGCTCGTAGATGACTTCGGTGAGTGACATTGTTCGATCCTCCGGCGTTGTCCGACCTCAAATATTGCAGTCATATTAGGAGTTTACAGGCTTTTCTGCTACCTCCGTAAAAACTTCGGTCACGTTTAAATCCAGTAGAGTAGAGGACAGGTTTCCCGTGTCCTTAGATTTGGCCTATCCGTTCCCGCCCCTTTCGTCTGGCGGTGCC
>JAIZWN010000769.1 GCA_020443945.1 Candidatus Thiosymbion ectosymbiont of Robbea hypermnestra
GGCAAAAGCCGAGGGCTCTGAGCCATGATTGGGCCGCTGGGCAGCCCATCACCACTCAACACTCTACCACTACCCCCGATGCCCCGTCTGTTGAAAGCCATTGTCTCCCGCGCCGTGCGTCTGGGCCTGCTCGGGGTTCTCGCGGCCGGTCTGCTGGTCGGGGTGCTCCGTCTTGCCTTGCCGTTCGCGGATTTGTTCCGGCCCGAGCTGGAGGCCATGCTGGCGGAGTCTCTGGGCCTGGAGGTTCGGGTCGGGCGTCTGGAGGCGAACCTGGCGGGCCTGAGGCCGCGACTCGGGCTCCGGGACGTGGCGCTCCTGGACCCGGTGAGCGGTGGCTCCCGGTTCGGCTGCGGGCAGCTGTGGGTCGAGTTGGCTCCCCTCGCCAGCCTGTGGGCGCTGGCCCCCCGCGTCGAGTCCGTGACCCTGATGGGCGCGCGGCTGGTTGTCAGGCGGTTGCCTACCGGCGAGATCCTGGTCACCGGGTTGGAGGGGCTGACCGGCCATGACCCGGAGGCGCTGGGGTTTTTCCTGGGCCATGGTCGCTTCCAGTTGGCGGACAGCGAGCTGTTCTGGATCGATGAGCAAACCGGGGCGGTGCCGCTGCATTTGTCCGGGGTGCGGGTTCGGTTCGAGAATCGGGGGGAGGGGCACCGGATCGGTGTCTTTGCCGAGGAGCTCGACGGCCGGCCCGTCCGGCTGCGGTTGGTGGGGGAGGTGCGCGGCGCGCCGGCCAGGCCGACGGAGTGGCGCGGCGGGCTTTATCTCCACTGGCGGGGCCCAGACCTGGGCCGGGCGCTTGCGGGATGGTTGCCCGCGGGGCTGCATTTGGGAAGCGAGGCGGTCGCGCTCGAGAGCTGGAGCCGGCTGGAGGCCGGGCGTATCGACCGCTCGCTGAACCGTATCGAGGTCGCGGGGCTGCGCCTGGGGGATGGGTCCGCGACGGAGGCGACAGAGGCGGCGGAGGCGGCCCCCTGGCGCCTGGAGCGCCTGACCGGGCTGCTGCGCTGGCGGCGGGTCGGCACGGGCTGGCAATTCATGGGCCGGGAGCTGGCGCTGACCCGTGACGGGGTCCGGCGCCCGGTTTCGGACCTGGGGGTCCGCCTGGCCAGGGCCGGCGACGGGGGTTGGGTGCTTACGGGGGGAAGCCGGGTCCTCGATCTGGCCGATGTCCGGGACCTGCTCACGCGGCTGCCGTGGTTGCCGCCCGAGGTACGTCACCGACTGGCCGCGGCCCGTCCCGGCGGGGAACTGAGTGATCCGCGGTTCCGCTTTGCGCACCGGCCGGGGCTGCCTCCGCGCTGGGCCGTTTCCGGTCGGGTCGAGGACCTGAGCCTGGACGCCCAGGGGGATTTCCCCGGCATCCGGGGGCTCACCGCCGGGCTGGCGGCCAACGAGCGCACGGGTCGGCTGGTCCTGGCGGACGATGACCTGGTCCTGAACCTGCCCCGTCTGTTCCCGCATCCGCTCGGCCTGAATCGGGCGGCCGGGACGATTCGCTGGCAACGGGAAGACGACGGGGCACTGCGGATCGGGGCCGAGGAGGTTTGGGTCGGCAACGCCGACATCACGACCCGTTCCCGTTTCTCTCTGGTCCTTCCCGCGGCCGGTGGGAGCCCCTTTCTCGACCTCCACACGGAATTCCGCGAGCTTGAGGTCGCGCGGATCTCCGACTATCTCCCCTCGCGGCGGCTCAAGAAGAAGCTGGTCGCCTGGCTCGAACGCGCCCCGGTCGGCGGCCAAATCCCCGCCGGGGCCCTGCTGTTCCGGGGCGCCCTGGCGGATTTTCCCTTCGACGAACAGCAGGGCCGCTTCGAGGTTCTGTTTTCCGTACAGGATGGCATCCTGGCCTTCCATCCCGAGTGGCCCCGCGTCGAGGCGCTCGCCGGCGAGATACGCTTCGAGAATCGGGGATTGCAGGCCTCCGTTACCCAGGGGCGGTTTCTGGACAGCGACCTGGTCACGGTCTCCCTGGGTGTCCCCGATCTGGGCCGGGCCGTCGCCGTGGAGATCCAGGGTCGGGCCGAGGGCCCGTTCGCCGACGTCCTCCGGGTGTTGGGCGAGACGCCCCTGCGCAAGCGGTTCGGCGCCCTCGCGCGGGCCCTCGAGACGCAAGGCAAGGCGCGCCTGGCGCTGGACCTGTCGATCCCGCTACGCCACCGGGGACGTAAAGGCCCGCTACGGCTGACCGGGAAGCTGAGCTGGCCCGCTCCCGACGCGGCGGTCCTCACCCTTGTGGAGCAGAGGCTCGAGCTCACCCACCTGGCCGGCCAGCTGCGCTTTACCGAGCGGACCCTGAAGGCAAAATCCCTCAAGGCCAGGCTGTGGGGGGTGCCCATCGACCTTCGCCTGGCGACCCGCAGGTCCGGGAAGCAGCCCACCGCAACCGCCCGGCTCCGGGCCGAGGGGCGCTTTCCGACCGCCGTCCTGGCGCGGCAATTTCCATCCCGGCTGTGGCAGCCGCTCCAAGGGCGGACCCCCTTGGCACTGGACCTCGAGTTTACCGAGGCGAACCTCGGCCGCTCCCTGCCGCCGCTGGATTTCACCCTGTCGTCCGACCTGGCCGGCCTGGCCCTCCGGCTGCCGGCCCCCCTGGGCAAATCCGCCGCCGAGACCCGACGGCTCCGCCTCTCCGGGCGCCTGGTCCCGGACCAACCCTTGGCGCTCCAGGGCGCCTATGGCGATCTCGGCATCCGTCTGGGATGGGACCGGGAGCGCGACGGCGAGCACCGGCTCGCCCGTGGAATCTTCACCCTGGGTGGTCCCCCGCAGCCCCACCCCGAGCCTCCGGGCTTCCATCTGACAGGCGCCGTCGCCGATCTGGACCTGGCGCCATGGCTCGCCTGGTGGGCGAACCGGAAACCACCCGGCAACGGCGATCCGGCAGAGAGTATCGGCCTGCATGCGGCGCGGCTGCGGATCGGGCGGCTGCGGCTGGCCGGCACCGCCCTCCATGAGGTCGACCTGGCCCTCGACCACCGGCAGGACCACTGGCAGGCGAAGCTCCAGGCCCGGGAGCTTGCGGGTAAGGCCACCCTGCCCCATCGTCCCCGCCGTGAACCCCTCCGGGTCCGGCTGGCGCGGCTGGATCTCAAGGGGATGCTCGGCCCAAACCACCGGGATGGCGGCAAAACGCCTACCCCCGAGCCCCCTGCCGACCCGCGCCGCGCCCACACCCTGGACCTGCGCATCGAACAGCTCCGGTGGGGCAAAAACCCCTTAGGAAGCCTGACCCTGCGTTCACAGGCGGTACCGGGTGGCCTGAAATTCACCACCCTCGCGCTCACCGGCGCGCACCTGTCGCTCACCGGCAAAGGCCGCTGGCGGTGGGCGAACGCCGGCCCCCGCTCCGCCTTCTCCCTCACCGCGCAGGGCCGTGACCTGGGCCGATTCCTGCGCAGCCTCGAGCTCGAGAGCCTCTTCCAGGAGGCGCCGGGCACATTGAGCCTGGACCTGAGCTGGCCCGGCGCGCCGGGCCGATTCGCGGCGGCGGAGCTACAAGGACGGATCCGGATCGACCTGGGGGCCGGCAGGCTGTTGGACGTCGAACCCGGCGTCGGGAGAATCCTGGGCCTGCTCAACCTCGGCGTCCTGCGGCGACGCCTGGCCCTGGACTTCAACGACCTGTTCGTCCGTGGCTTCGACTTCGAGCGGATCGCCGGACGGATCCAGATCCACAAGGGAGTAGCCACCATCGAGGAGCTCCTCATCGAAGGACCCTCCGCCGACCTCGGCATCACCGGGAACGCGCACCTGGTCACACGGGAGCTCGACCAGATCGTGACCGTCACCCCACACCTGGGCGCCAGCGTAGCCGTTGCCGGCGCCGTGGCGGGAGGCCCCCTGGTCGGCGCGGCCGTCTTCGCGGTCGACAAGGTATCCGGCGGGGCGATCGACAGGCTGGGCCGCCACCAGTACCACCTCAGCGGACCCTGGACCAGGCCCCGGATCCAGCGCGGATCACGACCGGACAAGACCTCCGCCACGGACCCCGGAGCCGAATCCCCAACCTCCCGGGAAGATACAACCGAAAATCTCTTCCTGGAGGGAAACTGACCGAATCACTCGGTAGCCCTCCTGGAATAACCGCGGCGGGACGAGCCGCCGAACCAAAGTCTGGGTTACACTCTCGAAATGGCAAAGACGAAGCAACTCAAACGCGGCGGCCCCACCATCGCGCTCAACAAAAAGGCCGGCCACGATTATCATATCGAGCAGCGCTACGAGACCGGTCTCGCCCTGGAGGGCTGGGAGGTCAAAAGCCTGCGTGCCGGGCGCGCCCAGCTCAGGGAAAGCTATGTCAAAATCCTGCATGGCGAGGCATTCCTGCTCGGCGCCCATATCTCGCCGCTCCCCACGGCCTCGACCCATGTCACGCCCGATCCCACGCGCACCCGCAAGCTGCTGCTCAAGCGCGCCGAGCTCAACCGTCTGATCGGGCTGACCGAGCGCGCCGGCTATACCCTGGTGCCCATCGCCCTGTACTGGAAACGCGGCCGGGCCAAGCTGGAAATCGGGTTGGCCAAGGGCAAAAAGCTCCATGACAAACGGGCGACGGAAAAGGACCGGGATTGGCAGCGGGAGAAGGAGCGGCTGTTCAAGCACCGTTGAATCGCCCGGCGGAGCAAGCGCGTATCGATTTGTGCGTGATCGGGGTACCGAATGCCCGATCGGAGCAATACCCCATCGAGCCGACACCGATGATTTCCACGGCCGAACCTACACTCCGCGGTTACCAGCGAGGTTGAGTTGAAACCCAAGGACCCCAGGCTGCTGGTCCGCCCGGCGCCCCTGCTCAAGCAACCCCTGACCACCACCAAGGCCATGGGCGACGTGGTGCTGGCCCTGCTGCCGGCGACCCTGGCCGGGATCTGGTTCTTCGGCCTGGGCGCCCTGCTGATCGTGGGCGCCGCCATTGCCGGTTCCCTGCTGACCGAGTGGCTCTTCTCCCCGGCCGACCAGCGCCGGACCAGGCTGCTCGACGGCAGCGGCCTGACCACCGGTCTCCTGCTCGGCCTCAGCCTGCCGCCGGGGCTGCCCCTGTGGATGGCCTTCCTCGGCGGGGTGGTCGGCATCGGCCTGGGCAAGCTGATCTGGGGCGGCCTGGGCTACAACCTGTTCAACCCGGCCCTGGTGGGACGGGCCTTTCTGCTCGCCACCTTCCCCGTGGCCATGACCACCTGGAACGCCCATACCGGGGACTTCTTCGACGTCTCGCCCTCCATCCTCGCCCTCCCTTTCCTGCAGGCGACCTATGACGGCCTGAGCGCGGCCACCCCCCTGGGAACCCTGAAATTCGAGGGCCAGCCGACCCCCCTGTGGGACCTGGTGAGCGGCAACACCAGTGGCTGCATCGGCGAAACCAGCGGCCTGCTGCTGCTCCTCGGCGGCGTCTACCTGCTGCTGCGCCGGGACCTGGACTGGCGGATTCCGGCGAGCATCCTGCTCGCGGTCGCCGCCTTTTCGCTGATCCTGTTCCTGGTGGATCCGACCGGCTACCCGGACCCCCTGTTCTCCCTGTTCTCCGGCGGCCTGCTGCTCGGGGCCATCTATATGGCCACCGACCCGGTCACCTCCCCCATCACCCCCAGGGGGGCCTGGATATTCGGGGTGGGCGTGGGACTGCTGGTAGTCCTGATCCGGGTGTTCGGCGGCTTTCCCGAGGGGGTCATGTACGCCATCCTGCTGATGAACGCCGCCACGCCCCTCATCGACCGCTATACCCAACCCCGGGTCTTCGGCAAGGGGATCAAGACCCCATGAACCACCCCGACCAACCACTCCGGGAGCCCGGCTCCGCCCGGCTGATCGCGACCCTGGGGCTGGCGGGCCTGCTCTCCGGGCTCCTCATCGTCTTCGTCTTCGAGGCCACCCTGCCGACCATCACCGCCTACCAGGCCAAGGTCCTGCGCCAGGCGGTATTCAAGGTATTGCCCGGCACCGTCCGCATGCAGCGCCTGGTCTTTCAGGACGGGCGGCTGCTGGTCAAGGAAGAGGAAGAACAGGACGAAGAGGCCCTGTTCGGCGGCTATGACGCCCAAGGCCGCCTCCTGGGCTACGCCATCCCCGGCGCGGGCCCCGGCTTTCAGGACACCATCCGCCTCCTATACGGCTACCTGCCCGCCGAACACAAAGTAGTCGGCATGGAAATCCTGGAAAGCCGCGAGACCCCGGGCCTGGGGGACAAGATCTACAAGGACCTCGACTTCGTCGCCGACTTCCGGGCCCTGGACGTGGAACCGCAAATCCTGGCCGTCAAGCAGGGCACCAAAACCGCGGCCAACCAGGTCAACGCCATCACGGGCGCGACCATTTCCTCCAAGGCGGTAGTCCGCATCATCAACCAGGGCAACGCCCGCTGGCTCGCGCGCCTGCCGGCGCCCGCGGACGCACCACCACTGAAAGACCAGCGCCCAACCAACACACCTGGGCGCATCTGACAGAAACATCATGCAACCAAAGACCCTGCCACGGTCATGTTGAAGGATAACTCTCCATTAGGATTGCAAGACGCTGAGGACGCAGAGAAAGCGATTATAAGGGCACCTTGAAAAATTCAAGGTGCCCGTGCGGGGCAGGGATGCCCCGCCATTTTTCAAGGTCCCTATAAGAAGGCAGTTGGTATTTCAGCGATGCGAGAAGAAACGACAATCACCAGGAAACTGGGAGAGGATAATTCTCGGGTAAAATCAATAACCATCCATGGTCGAATTGTTTCAGAGCAATTTGAAAAATATGCAACTACCGACGATCTTCGACCCATATTCTTCTTGGGGGATTCACGAGAGCTTCTCCGGCAACTTCCAAGTCAATCCGTCGATTGTGCCGTAACATCACCCCCTTACTGGAGAAAACGACAATACGCTGAAGAAGGTATTGGCCTCGAAGAGAATTACAAGGATTACATTACAGGCCTTTGTACAATCTTTCTTGAGCTGAAACGGGTCCTGAAGGATACAGGCTCATTCTGGTTGAATATCGGTGACTCATATAAAGCCAAACAGTTATTGGGTATTCCGTGGAGAGTGGCTTTTGAAATGAAAGACAATCAAGGATGGATTCTTCGTAATGAGGTGATCTGGAATAAAGTAAAGGGTGGCCCCGATAATGCGAAAGATAAACTAGGCAATGTGCACGAGCAGATATTTCATTTTGTCAAGAAATTGAAAGGCTATTACTATGATTCGGACGCCATACGTTCCAAACCTTCACAATCCAAAATTGTAAATGGCGCGGTTGTATCCGCCACCGGCGTAAGTGGTATCCGTTATAAACGACAAATCGAATTATCAACCGAACTGACCCCGCAAGAAAAGAAAAACGCCTTCCAGACCCTGGATACAATACTTGAAGATATTCAGAAAGGTAAATTGTCCGACTTTCGAATGATTATTCGTGGTCAGCAGCGTACTACACACTCCGACTCCAAACAGTTATCAGGAAGAGCAAAGGAACTGCATGAAAAGGGATTCTACTTCTTGAAGTATCATCCGCATGGAAGTAAACCCCGTGATGTATGGGATATACTTCCCGAAGATACCCAGAAGCGTGAAAAGCATTTTGCGGCCTATCCGGAAGACTTGTGTAAGATTCCGATATTGGCAACCTGCCCTGAAGGCGGCATAGTTCTCGACCCTTTTGCGGGGACCGGAACCACTATGCTGGCCGCGAAACATTTGGGGAGAAAATCCGTAGGACTGGAACTATCACGGGAATACATTGAAATTGCGCGTGAACGTTGCAATGTTCTCCTGTAAGAAACAACAATGAGCAAAATTATCGAACTCTTCGGGCACGGTATCCAATCCGTTTCTGAAAGTGATTGGAGCAACATCATTCAGGAGCAGCGTTGTTTATATACCAACACCAAGTGCTTCAAGGTTCGAAAAAGCGAACCGGAAATTTCCATTGGGACATGTACTGTCAATCACGGAAAGGGGACCAAGAATATTATTATTTGCCCTCGTCGATTACTTCAAAACAATCAAGTCTTTACCGATTGCATCCATCTATTGATGAAGCATGAACCGGGAAATGAATTCCATATCGTACCTGAAGTCAGTATTCCCGGCGGCAGCGTCGATTACTTCCTCGTCTCAGTAAAGAATAAGAAGGTTAGGGATTTTGTCGGCATAGAATTCCAAACACTGGATACCACGGGGACAATCTATCCTGAACGGCAAAGGCTATTGGGAGAACTTGGATTTTACGTTGATGATGAGAATACCGATTCGACTAAGCCATTCGGTATAAACTGGAAGATGACAGCAAAGACCATCCTGGTTCAGCTTCATCATAAAATTGGGACATTCGAGCATATTGGAAAACACCTGGTTCTCATCATACAAGACTACTTACTCGATTACATGAAAAGGCAATTCAGCTTCGGTCACTTATCCGAACCGAGCGGAGTAGGTGATTCCATGCATATACATGCCTATTCATTGAAGCCGGAAGGTAGTTCTTGCAAACTCCATCTTGTTAAGCGGTTGAGCACTGACGCTGAAGGAATGGCAAGATGCCTGGGATTACGCGCAGAAACAAAGGTGGAATTGGAAGAAATTATTAAAAGCATAGAATCCAAGTTGTCTGACGCGACCTTGCTTTCAATTGTATAGGATTCTCAATCTGCCTTTGTGGTTCAAAACCAAAAGTGGTGCAGGCCCAAAATTGGTTGCGTGTTCCCCGAAGCGGGTAAGCTGGTCGAGGTGACCCATGCCTAAATGTCAGGTCCCGGATGATTACGAGGGATTTTTTTAAAGAGCTGGGGTTTTTTCGCGTGCCAAGCTTGGAGCATTTGG
>JAIZWN010000770.1 GCA_020443945.1 Candidatus Thiosymbion ectosymbiont of Robbea hypermnestra
TACGCGGCATCTTGTTTACAAGATCGCTCTTCCAAGGACGGATAAACCGATTAGGCTCGATTATCGTTCGGGAGCCGTCCAAGTCTGGCCATAGGCTCGAAAAGCAAATGGAATCCGTATATCTTGAAACATCGATCCCGAGTTATTTGACCGCAAGAACAAGCAGGGATCTGATTGCTAATGCGGTAACGCGACCTGAAATAGAAAGCCGATGCCGGGAGATGGGGTTTGTCCCGCAGGTTTATGTACCCCTGAGGAATTACTGGAGGTATGACCATGCGAAACGATCCTATCATCGAGGAGATACACAAGGTCAGACACGAATATGCCAAAAAATTCGATTTTGACCTGGATGCGATGTTTGCGGATTTGAAGATCAAAGAAAAGGAATCGGGTCGCTATCGGGTTGTCCGCAAACCTAAGCCCTTTCAAAAGGAGCATGGACATTCGGTGGACCATTTTACCGACGCCTGACAGTTGAATGTTACCAGCCATTTTTCAAGCTCCGTGCTATTAGAAGGTTGCAACGGGTATTCGGAAAAAGTGTAACCGTACAGTGGAGGTTCAGGACAACGTAGAGAGTATTCGTGTGCATTCGTGGTTCTTAATCTCTGGAGTTTGGGCACGGCTGTACTTGTGTGATTTCGGTGAAGTTTTGATCGCATTGCACCCAACGGGCCTCGCGATCGAGCTTTGAATATCTTTGGGGTGTCCTGCTACCAAATTCACAATTCCTCTTGCATCACTGCAAAAGGAATTGTGAATTTGGTGGTGGGATGACCGTCAAAGACCGCAGGCGCCTTTCCGTCGGACAGGGAACTGTCCGGCGGTGGGGCTTAATCGAGCAGGCCTGCGTAGACGGTGCTCCTGAATCGGAGTGGAACGCAAGCGCGGGCCTCCTCCCGATAAGGGCGCACGGGTAGACTCCCCGCATCGGACGGATGCCGGGGGAACCTGGGGCTTGGGCCCTGTAGTTCAAATGGGGAGGTGACGACTGTGGCACTGAGTTTTGCCCAAAAAGAAGCGATCGTCGCCGAGGTCGCGGAAGTTGCGAAGAGCGCCTATTCGGCCGTCGGGGCGGAGTATCGGGGCTTGACGGTGGAGGAGATGACGGATTTGCGTGTCGAGGCGCGCAAGGCCGGGGTCTATGTCCGGGTCGTCAAGAACTCGTTGGCCAAGCGTGCGTTTGCCGATACGGATTTCGCCTGCATGGAGAAGGGCCTCGCCGGTCCCTTGGTTCTGGCCTTTTCTCGGGAGGATCCGGGCTCCGCGGCGCGGGTGGCCGAGGCCTTCGCCAAGAGGCACGATGGGTTCAAGGTCAAGCTGGTCGCTATCGGGGGCAAGCTGCTGGATCCGTCCGAGCTGGGCGCCTTGGCGAGAATGCCGACTTACGACGAGGCGATCAGTCAGCTGATGGCCGTGATGAAGGCCCCGGTACAGAAGCTTGCGGCAACGATCAACGAGGTTCCCGGCAAGCTCGTCCGCACCCTCGCCGCGGTTCGCAACAACAAAGAGGCGACCTGACCGTTCATAGCGGATCGGGTAAGGCACTGAACAAGATTCCGATTCTGGAGAAATCTCATGGCCGTATCGAAAGACGAAATACTGGAAGCCATCGCCAACATGACCGTGATGGAGGTCGTGGAGCTGATCGGCGCGATGGAAGGAAAGTTCGGCGTGACCGCTGCCGCCGCCGTGGCCGCTGCCCCCGTCGCTGCCGGTGGCGGTGGTGGCGAAGCCGCCGCCGAGGAGGAGAAGACCGAGTTCGATGTGGTGCTGGCGTCCTTCGGCTCGAATAAGGTGCCCGTGATCAAGGCCGTCCGCGCCCTTACCGGGCTGGGATTGAAGGAGGCCAAGGAGGCGGTGGAGGGTGTCCCCAATACCATCAAGGAGGGCGTCTCCAAGGACGAGGCCGAGGAGGCGAAGAAGGCCCTGGAGGAGGTCGGCGCGACGGTCGAGCTGAAATAAGATCGCCTGACGGCGCCTCGGCGTCGTCAGGGCCTTAGCCGTAGGATGGGCAAAGCAAGCGCCCCTCAGATGGTTTTGAGGTTTCGGTCATTCCACGGAGGTTTGCGCGTCGCGACGGTTTGCAGGATGCACACAGCGAAGCGTGCCCATCACTGAGGAGTACCTCCCGACCGGCGGTGTGCCCAACGGGTGTTGCACGGGCCATCCAATGATGCGGTTCGCAGGCTGTTGTGCGTCCTTGCACAACAGGCGCTCACCACATCCTACACCCACAAAGGGAAAATAGCAGACATCCACGGGTAACACCCATATATCGGCTGATATGGCATTTAATCCCCCGCTCAAGATGCTGATGCACCTTGGGAAGCGGGTGGATTTGCTTATTCGCCGGATTCTTAAATCCTTCGGGGAATCCAAGTGGGCGCTCGCGGCATATAGGTGCGGTGAGCGTAGCGAACCGCATCAGGGCGCCTTGAAAAATCCAAGGCGCCCATAAGTTCAGAACAGGCTCTCACAGCATCAGAGGGAAGGCAGCATGGCCTATTCGTTCACCGAGAAAAAGCGTATTCGCAAGGATTTCAGCAAGCGTTCCGGCATTCTGGACGTACCCTTTCTGCTGGCGACCCAGATCGATTCCTATCGCACCTTCCTGCAGGAGGAGACGGCGGCGGCGAAACGCGAGGATATCGGTCTGCACGCGGCCTTCAAGACCATCTTCCCCATCGAGAGTTATTCGGGGAATGCGGTGTTGGAGTATGTGAGCTATCGCCTGGGTGAGCCGACCTTCGATGTCCGCGAGTGTCATCTGCGCGGCGCCACCTTTGCCGCGCCCCTGCGCGTGCTGTTGCGCCTGGTGATCTACGACAAGGAGGCCCCCGCCGGCACCAAGGCGGTCAAGGATATCCGGGAGCAGGAGGTCTACATGGGCGAGCTGCCGCTCATGACGGAGACCGGCACCTTCGTCATCAACGGCACCGAGCGAGTCATCGTCTCCCAGCTTCACCGCTCGCCGGGGGTCTTCTTCGATCACGACAAGGGCAAGACCCATTCCTCGGGTAAGCTCCTGTTCTCGGCGCGGGTGATTCCCTACCGCGGCTCCTGGCTCGATTTCGAGTTCGACCCCAAGGATAATGTCTTCGTCCGTATCGACCGCCGCCGCAAGCTGCCGGCGACCATCCTGCTGCGGGCCCTGGGCTACTCCACGGAGCAAATGCTGGAGCGTTTTTTCGCCACCGACAGCTTTCATCTGGGCCCGGACGGCATCGAGCTCGAGGTGGTCCCCGAGCGTCTGCGCGGCGAGACCCTGGGCTTCGACATCATCGTCGGCGACCAGGTGCTGGTGGAGACCGGACGGCGCGTGACCTCACGCCATATCCGGGACCTGCAGAAGGCGGGGGTGGAACGCCTCCAGGTGCCCGCCGAATTCCTGCTGGGGCGCACCCTCGCCCGCACGGTAGTGGATACGGAAACCGGAGAGGTGCTGGCGGAGGCCAATACGGAGCTGACCGAAGCCCTGCTCGATATCTTGCGGGAAAAGAAGGTCGCGCGGCTCGAGACCCTGTTCGTGAACGATCTCGATCACGGCCCCTATATCTCCGAGACCCTGCGGATCGACCCCACGACCACCGACCTGGAGGCCCAGGTCGAGATCTACCGCATGATGCGCCCAGGCGAGCCGCCCACCAAGGAAGCGGCCCAGAACCTGTTTCACAATCTGTTTTTCGCCCCGGACCGTTACGACCTCTCCGCGGTGGGGCGGATGAAGTTCAATCGGCGCCTGCAACGGGACTCCGAGGAGGGCCCCGGCATCCTGTACGACGGCCGCTATTTCGCCGAGCGTGGCGATGGCCTGTCCAGGCAGCTCCATGAGGAAAACGGCGACATCTCCGACGTCATCGATACCCTGAAGGTATTGGTTGAGCTGCGCAACGGTCGCGGCAGCGTGGACGATATCGATCACCTGGGTAATCGCCGTATCCGGTGCGTGGGCGAGATGGCGGAAAACCAGTTTCGCATCGGCCTGGTGCGGGTAGAGCGGGCCGTGAAGGAGCGGCTGTCCCTGGCGGAGTCCGAGGGGCTCATGCCCCAGGAGCTGATCAACGCCAAGCCGATCTCGGCGGCGGTCAAGGAATTCTTCGGCTCCAGCCAGCTCTCCCAGTTCATGGATCAGAACAACCCGCTCTCCGAGGTCACCCATAAACGCCGCGTCTCGGCCCTGGGCCCCGGCGGCCTGGCGCGGGAACGGGCCGGCTTCGAGGTCCGCGACGTGCATCCCACGCACTACGGGCGGGTCTGCCCTATCGAAACCCCGGAGGGGCCGAACATCGGCCTCATCAACTCCCTGGCGGTCTATGCCCGCACCAACAAATACGGCTTCCTGGAGACACCCTACCGCAAGGTGCATGCCGGACAGGTCACCGACGAAATCAACTACCTGTCCGCCATCGAGGAGGGCAACTACGTCATCGCCCAGGCCAATGCCTCCCTCGACGCCGACGGGCGGCTGGCGGACGCGCTGGTCTCCTGTCGGCACCTGAACGAATTTGCTCTCAAGGCCCCGGAAGAAGTCCAGTATATGGACGTCTCACCGCGCCAGATCGTGTCGGTAGCGGCCTCGCTGATCCCCTTTCTGGAGCACGACGACGCCAACCGCGCCCTGATGGGCTCCAACATGCAGCGCCAGGCGGTGCCTACCCTGCGGGCCGAAAAGCCCCTGGTAGGGACCGGCATGGAGCGGGTCGTGGCCAAGGACTCGGGGGTCACGGTCGTAGCCCGTCGCGGCGGCTCGGTAGAATCGGTGGACGCGGCGCGCATCGTGGTGCGGGTCCACGACCAGGAAGCAAGCCAGACCCCGGACGAGCCGGGGGTGGACATCTACAACCTGACCAAATACACACGCTCCAACCAGAACACCTGCATCAACCAGCGCCCCTTGGTATCTCCCGGCGACATCATCGAGCGCGGCGACGTATTGGCCGACGGACCCTCCACCGATATGGGCGAGCTGGCCCTGGGCCAGAACCTGCGGGTAGCCTTCATGCCCTGGAACGGCTACAACTTCGAGGACTCCATCCTCATTTCCGAGCGGGTAGTCCAGGAAGACCGCTTCACCAGCATCCACATCGAAGAACTCACCTGTCTCGCCCGCGATACCAAACTGGGACCGGAAGAAATCTCCGGCGACATCCCCAACGTAGGCGAGTCGGCCCTCGCCAAGCTCGACGAATCCGGCATCGTCTACATCGGCGCGGAAGTACGGGACGGCGACATCCTGGTGGGCAAGGTCACGCCTAAGGGCGAGACCCAGCTCACGCCGGAAGAAAAACTGCTGCGGGCCATCTTCGGCGAAAAGGCATCGGACGTGAAAGACACCTCCCTGCGCCTGCCCTCGGGCCTGTCCGGCACGGTGGTAGACGTGCAGGTCTTCACCCGCGACGGCGTGGAAAAGGACCAACGGGCGCGGCAGATCGAAGAGCTGGAGCTCGAGCGGGTCCGCAAGGACCTGGACGACCAACAGCGCATCATGGAGAACGACACCTTCCAGCGCGTGGAAAAAATGCTGGTCGGCAAGGTAGCGGACGGCGGACCCGGCAACCTCAAATCCGGCGCCCGGATCACCAAAACCTATCTGAACGGCCTGGCGGAAAAAGACTCCAGGCACAAGTGGCTCGAGATCCGGTTACGCTCCGAGGAACCGGCCCGCCAGCTCGAAGCGGTAGCGAACCAGCTCCAGCAGCAGCAGGAAGACTTCCGCGAACGCTTCGAGGCAAAAAAGCGCAAGATCATCCAGGGCGACGACCTGGCCCCCGGCGTGCTCAAAATGATCAAGGTCTATGTGGCGGTAAAGCGTTGCATCCAGCCCGGCGACAAAATGGCCGGTCGCCATGGAAACAAGGGCGTCATCTCCATGATTATTCCAACCGAAGACATGCCCTTCTCCGCCGACGGCGAGCCGGTAGACATCATCCTGAACCCCCTCGGCGTACCCTCACGCATGAACCTGGGCCAGATCCTGGAAACCCATCTGGGCTGGGCCGCCCACGGCATCGGCACCCAGATCGATCAGCTGCTGCGGGCCCAGGCCGAAGTCGCCCAGGTCCGAGACTTTCTCGACCAGGTCTACAGCGGCAGCGGTCGGCCCGAAAAGCTGGAGAACCTGAGCGACGAAGATATCCTTGCCCTCGCCCGGAATCTCACCAAGGGAGTCCCCATGGCCACCCCGGTGTTCGACGGAGCCTCGGAAGAAGAAATCCTCGCCATGCTGCGCCTGGCACGCCGGGACAACGATGACACCGGCATTCCCATGGCCCAGACCATCCTCTACGACGGGCGCACCGGGGACGCCTTCGAGCGCCCGGTCACGGTCGGCTACATGTACATGCTCAAGCTCAACCACCTGGTAGACGACAAAATGCATGCCCGCTCCACCGGACCCTACAGCCTGGTCACCCAGCAACCCCTGGGCGGCAAGGCCCAATTCGGCGGCCAACGCTTCGGCGAAATGGAAGTCTGGGCCCTGGAAGCCTACGGCGCCTCCTACACCCTCCAGGAAATGCTCACCGTCAAGTCCGACGACGTCAACGGGCGCACCCGCATGTACAAACACATCGTCGACGGCGACCATCGCATGGAAGCCGGCATGCCCGAATCCTTCAACGTACTCGTAAAGGAAATCCGCTCACTGGGCATCAACGTAGAGCTCGAGCAAGACTGAGGGCGTTGTTGAACCACAAAGGCGCAAAGGACGCAAAGAAAGGTAACGGATGATCGAACCGCAGAGACACGGAGCCCATAGGATGTGGTGAGGCCAGGGATGGCCGAACCGCATCTTTTGGGCGGTGGACGTGCCCAACAACTCGCAAGGTTTCGCCTCGGACCTTTAATGCGTGAGCTCGTAGGTCGGGTCCAACGTGCCGTAACCCAGTCACATCGAACCACAAAGACGCAAAGATAGGTGACGGATGATCGAACCGCAGAAACACGGAGAACACAGAGCACAGGACTACGAATCACGCGAATCGGGAACCAAGCCTTGAAATGTCAATCACAATTGGCATCGCGAGTCTCGTCAATTGCAGTTGACACATGATCGATATCGTCAAGAGTGCAACCTTTGATCGGTGGCTCAAGAAACTGCGAGATCCCCGAGCGAAAGCGCGTATTGAGATGCGAATTCGTCGGCTAAGTCTTGGAAATCCGGGTGATGTCAATCCCATCGGTCAAGGCCTCAGCGAGATGAGAATCGACCACGGCCCCGGTTACCGGGTGTACTACATGCGGTATGGTTCGGTTCTGGTTGTCCTCCTGTGCGGTGGAGACAAACACACGCAACAAAGAGACATTGCCAAAGCCAAGAAACTTGCCGCGGAGTGGAAGGGCTGAGACATGGTTGAAACATTTAGCCGCTACGACACGGCCGACTACCTGGAAACGGAAGAAGATATCCGCCTTTACCTGGAGGCGTGTGAGGAGGACGGCGACCCTGCGCTTATTGCCGCGGCACTTGGCGACATCGCCCGAGCACAAAACATGAGCCAACTTGCGAAAAAAGCCGGGATGACTCGTGTGCGTTTATACAAGGCACTTTCCCCCGGAGGGAACCCGAGCTTTGCAACCGTTTCAAAGGTAGCAAAGGCACTCGGGCTCAAGGTCACTATTCATCCGGCATAACCCGTAGGATGTGGTGAGGCCAGGGATGGCCGAACCGCATCTTTTGGGCGGTGGACGTGCCCAACAACTCGCAAGAACAAAAAAGAGTAGGTAATCCATGGACCAAGATGAATCTGATGAGAAAGAACTTGATAATAAGATTTTGGGTTTATCAACAAACGATTTAGCAGATTTATCTGCTGAGGAATTAACGGGTAACCCTACAGCAATAAAGATGCTTCTGCATTATTATAGGCAACTTGTAGACAGAAATAATGCATTGAAAAATGATAATAATACTCTCAAGACTTATGTTGATGCATACGGAAAACACAAATCCAACTCTGCAACCGGGGCCATTCTGCTTGCCGTGAGTAACATAAGTATAGGATTTGGAGTAAACCTACTTACCTTGAAGACAACATGGCCAGGAGTTGCATCACTGCTAGTGGGAGTTTCCTTATTAGCGTCTGGCATCTATTTTAGTTTCAAGAAAGGATAAAACTAATGTCCATTCGCTACCTTTTCAATACTAGAGGAAAGTATGTTGCGTTTGTAAGTGGCGATAACGTCTTTACAAAAGACGGGGAATGGATTGGTTCAATTGGAAATGGTAATGAACTTTGGGATAGACAGGGGAAGTTTATTGGCTATATATTTGATGATGATCGCGTAATTCGAAATCGTTCTGAGTTGCCAAGGCTTTCAAGTCTACCAAAACTGCCGCCTCTGCCACCGTTGCCACCATTACCAGCACTGTCGAGATTACCCAAATTGCCATTGCCACCACCATATGAAGATGTGTTTGATAATGCATAACGAATCAACGCCACGCATTTTTCACGTCGGTGAGCTCAAGCTTGCAGGATGTGGTGAGGCCAGGGATGGCCGAACCGCATCTTTTGGGCGGCGGGTGTGCCCAACAACTCGCAAGGTTTCGCCTCGGAAAAAGCGGGAATGAAGATCGTGGATAAAGAAATAAGTAAGCTGAAAATCGATAAAAGACTACTGTCTGTAGCGACATCACCGGATCAAACAGATGATCGTAGTTATTGGCTCAACAAAAAGCCAATTGAAAGAATTGGCCATATTGAATTATTAAGAAGAATAAACTATGGAGATAGTGCTACCTCCGGACTTCAAAGAGTTCTTGAGTTTACTGAAGACTAAAAAGATCCCATTCGGGCGTTTCTTTTGATGAGTGTTTTAAGGAAAGGATAGTTGATAAAATAGATGGTATTGAAGTAAACATTATCAGCTTGAATAAGCTAAAGATTAATAAGAAAGCGAGCGCCCGATACAAGGATTTGGATGACTATGAGAATTTGCCATGAACATAGATCAGTTGGCGAAATGAAGAAGATTCCGTAACAAGGTTTACCATCCTACATGCGAGCAAGAGAAACCGCTTACACTGTTAATTATCCTGCCAGAATGACCTTACTCATCATTTATGTGGCCACCGCCTTACTCTTTTCGTTTGTATGCTCGATTTCAGAAGCCGTACTGCTGAGTATTACTACGGCTCATATCAGCGTACTTGAACAAGAAGACAAAAGCTCGGGTACACTGATGCGCGAGCTCAAGGGGGATATCGACAAGCCGCTGGCCGCGATCCTGACACTTAACACCATAGCCCACACAGTGGGGGCTGTTGGCGCCGGAGCGCAGGCAGCAGTGGTGTTTGGCGGAGCCTGGGTGGGACTGATATCCGCAATCCTGACGCTGATGATCCTGGTATGTTCGGAGATTATCCCCAAAACACTGGGCGCAACCTACTGGCGTGAGCTGTCAATCATGACGGCGCACTGGCTCAAGTTCCTGGTATGGGTGCTGTACCCTTTTGTAATGCTGTCTGAGTTACTGACGCGCGGTCTTTCTCGAAATGTGAAAATTGAAGGTTTCAGCCGCAGAGAGTTTGCCGCTATGGCCGACCTCGGCGAGCAGGAAGGTCAACTGGAAGAGCGAGAATCACGCATCCTGAAAAACATGTTCCTGCTGCACGAAACCCGGGTCACTGATGTGATGACGCCGCGCCCGGTTGTGTTTTTATTACCTGAATCCTTGACGGTTTACGAGTATTTCGATAAACACTATGATTCTCGCTTCTCCCGCATTCCAGTTTATGCCGATAACGACGAACTGTTAACCGGCTTTGTGCTAAAGGATGATCTGTTACTGGCACAGGCACGTGGCAATACAGACGACACCCTGGAAACCCATCGACGTGATCTGCATACATTATCGGACAAAACCTCGTTATCCGATGCCTTTGATGAAGTGCTGCACCAGCGAACGCACATCATGGTAATCATCGATGAATACGGAGGCATGGAGGGCATTATCACCATGGAAGATATCCTGGAAACCCTGCTCGGGTTGGAGATAATGGATGAAAGCGACAGGACAGCCGACATGCAACAATACGCCCGGCGCATGTGGAAAAAGCGGGCAAAGGCGATGGGGATTTCGCTACCCAAAGGTGAAGAATCAACTAATTCGGAGGTTGGGCAAGGCCCGTAGGATAATGGTATGGACCCATCCCCCTTCACCCAACGAGACGGGAGGGAGTGACATTAAGCCATCTGCGAGTAATCGCCCGAC
>JAIZWN010000771.1 GCA_020443945.1 Candidatus Thiosymbion ectosymbiont of Robbea hypermnestra
GCCAACGGGCGCCTTACCCATGACCCACGATCCCTTTGTGGCTTGGTGTCTTTGTGTGAGAATTGAGAACGCCCCCTGGCTTTTGCTCAATGGGATCATGATCCGAACACTACCTGTCGAGTACCACCGAAGACCATACCGCTAAATTCTACACGGATGCCCGGTACCCCTGTTACCCCGTTCGGACTGGTCGGCGGTGGTTGCTTTTCAATGGTCGCAAGGCTATCGTAACGCCCTTTCTATTCGCAGGAGGTCATCATGCGTAAGCCTTTGGTCGCGGGTAACTGGAAGATGAACGGCTCCACGAAAAGCGTGCGCGAGCTGCTCACCGGAATCAAGGCCGGGATCGGCGGTGTCGACAAATGTGAGGTCGCGGTTTGCCCCCCTTACATCCTTATTCCCCAGGCGCAGGCCGAGCTGACGGGCACGCCGATTCCCTGGGGCGGCCAGAATCTGTCCACGGAGAAATCCGGCGCCTTCACCGGCGAGGTAGCCGCCTCCATGCTGCTCGATTTCGGCTGCACCTATGTGATCGTGGGTCACTCGGAGCGCCGCACCCTCTACGGTGAGGACGACGCCCTGGTAGCCAAAAAATACGCCGTGGCGCGCGCCGCCGGACTCAAGCCCATCCTGTGCGTAGGCGAGACCCTGGACGAACGCGAAAAGGGCGTGACGGAAGAGGTAGTCGCCCGCCAACTGGACGCGGTAATCGAGCTGGAAGGCATCAAGGCGCTCGACGATGGCGTCATCGCCTACGAGCCGGTGTGGGCCATCGGCACCGGTAAAACCGCCACCCCGGAACAGGCCCAGGAGGTGCACGCCTTCATCCGCAAACGGGTCGCGGACCGGGACGCCAAAGTCGCCGAAGGGCTGCGCATCCAGTACGGCGGCAGCATGAAGCCCGACAATGCCGCCGAGCTGATGGCCAAGTCCGACATCGACGGCGGCCTGATCGGGGGCGCCTCCCTGAAGGCCGGCGACTTCCTGGGGATCTGCAAGGCCGCGCACGACAGCGTCTGACCCCGATGCAGATCATCCTCAACGTCCTCCATCTCTTCCTGGCCCTCGGGCTGGTGGGTCTGGTCCTGATCCAGCATGGCAAGGGAGCCGACGCCGGAGCGGCCTTCGGCAGCGGGGCGTCCGCGACCGTATTCGGCGCCCGCGGCTCCGGGAACTTTCTCTCCCGCACCACCGCCATCCTGGCCGCGCTCTTCTTTCTCACCAGCATGGCTCTGGCCTACTTCGCAAGCCAGGTGGACGAACCCGAGGGGCTGATGGAGGACGTCGAGGCACTGATAATCCCCGCGCCCGGCGAGCAACAAGATGTGCCCGTGGTTCCGGGTAGCGGCGGGGGACCGGATACCACCGACATACCGGCAATCCCGTCGGCCGCGACACCCACTGCCGGCACACCGCAAACCTCGGTTTCGGGAGTAACCCGACCGGAAGAGACCGCGCCCCTGTCGGCACCGGATGTGCCAACGCCGGTGGATATGATGGATAAGCAGTAAGGGACCTTGAAAAATGGCGGGGCATCCCTGCCCCGCACGGGCACCTTGGATTTTTGGTAGTCCTAAAATCTGTAGGATGGGGCGCGAGACCACGCTAGGCTTTGCCTGTCCTATCATCCTATAGATC
>JAIZWN010000772.1 GCA_020443945.1 Candidatus Thiosymbion ectosymbiont of Robbea hypermnestra
ATGAGGATCATCAAACGTGGCCAGACTTTAACTTACTTTTTGCCCAATCGTGGTCTTGACAATGGGGTCCACCTCACTGAACCTTCGCCGCACGGTGACACGGTGTCCAAAATTGACCCCTAGTCCGCTGTCGATTCCCGTTGCGACCAAGCCATTGACCAACGGAATCTCCGCCGCCCGCGGAACCGTTTCAAGCGCTTTGAACTCACAGATGTTCGCTGTTCTTGGTCCGTAGATTACCCACCGTAAAAAATCCTGTTAATCCTGTTAATCCTGTACGATTGGAAGACAGCACGAACCACGCAGAATGGCTCGACCTGTCAGCGGTGGCGCCGTAACTT
>JAIZWN010000773.1 GCA_020443945.1 Candidatus Thiosymbion ectosymbiont of Robbea hypermnestra
ATGACCCACGACCCCTTGGTGGCTTGGTGTCTTTGTGTGAGAATTGAAAATGTCCCCTAAGACACCACCCAATTGAGAACGCCCCCTAGGATTGCCTCGGCCGGTCGCAAAAGAGGCTCAGTCTCGCCCGCGCCGTGGCATGGTCCGGCGGCGTTCGGGGGGGGGCGCCCGACGCACCGGCGGGCCTTCCGGGTAGATCAGGGGGGCCAGCTCTTCGAGCGCTTGTTGGTAGACGCGGCGTTTGAAGTAGATCACCTCGTGCAGTGGTTGCCAGTATCCCACCCAACGCCAGGTATCGAACTCGGGCCGGTCGCAGGTATCGAGGCGGAAGGCATCCTCGCCACAGTTCACCCGGAGCATGAACCACACCTGCTTCTGGCCGATGCAGATGGGGTCGCAGTGGTAACGGATAAAGCGCTCGGGGAGGCGATAGCGCAGCCAGCGTTTAGTGCTTCCGAGCAGGGTTACCTGGTGGGGAGACAGGCCGACCTCCTCCTGGAGCTCCCGAAACATCGCCTGTCGGGGGGTTTCCTCTGCTTTGATGCCGCCCTGGGGAAACTGCCAGGCGTTCTGACCCGCGCGCCGTCCCCAAAACAGGTGGCGCTCGGGATTGGTCAGTATGATCCCGACGTTGCGTCTGAAACCGTCCGGGTCGATCAAGGCGACTTCTCGAAAAATGGCTCCTTAACCCATTTTCCACATCCGTTGCCCCAGGGGCAACCCGCCCGGTCCCCGAATGCCTTGTTGTGCGAGTGGTCGCCGGGAAAAGTAAAAACCGCGCCGAAAGGCGCGGTTTCGCGGCACATCCCTGTGCAGAACCCCACGCAGGGGGGTGTTCCTTACTTGGATTTGTCGGAGGTCGGAGGCGTTGCCGGAACCGGCGGGGTTCCGTAGGGGTAGCCGCCACCGTAGTAGGGGTTGTATCCACCGCCCCAGGGAGCACCGCCCCAGGGACCGCCCCAACCGCCGTAGGGGTAGCCGTAACCATAGTAGTCGCGGTAGCGGTTGTGACCGCGACCCCAACCACGTCCGCCGCCGGACATGTTCATGTTGAAGTCGCCCCAACCGTCACCGAACATGTCGTTAAAGAAGTTGTTGTCGCCCCAGCCGCTGCCGGGTCCTCCTCCCCAGGGACCACCACCCCACCAGGCGGAGGCGGAAGCGGAAGCGCCGAGAAGCGCGGCGACGGCAACGGCAGTAGCAAGCTTTTTCATTTGGTTTCTCCTCAAGTCGAGATTGAATCCGATGCAGCGGGCGAAGGCGTTTGTGCGCCGTCGGGTCCGTATAATATTAGTATTTCATTATTTTAGAAATTACTTTTTTCTATCGGACCCGGCTACGGGATAGGTCGAGTGCAACCGAGACGGATCGGCCCGCCGGACGGTCACGGAGGAATCCCCCCGACACCATGGGCTTGGCGGATCCATTCGCCTGAACCATGCATGGACGCGAATCGGACGATTTGCCCGGTCTTTACGGCCACCCCGGCCGTCATGAGAGATCGGTCAGGCAATTCCCGATATGGCCTCGCCACTACACCGCCGTTCCGGGTGGGATCCCGGAATCTGCCATCGTCCCAGTACCCCATTTCACCTTATTTTACACCCTCTTAAGCCCCCAAACGCACCCAGGCGCAACACCCGGGAATCGCCTGAAGGCTGTACCCTCGCCTGGGCGCGTTTGGGGGGCTCCCCGCGGGCGCGACGAAAGGTCCCCTAAAGCTACCATCGGCGTCGTTGCGCGAGCTTGCAAGAGGGCTGGCGATTCCCGCGCTCGCGCGCCTCGCATCCGGCCGCTTCTCGCCGCGCTGAGAGCGCAAAATAAGGTGAAATGGGGTACTGAAGACGACAGACCGATGGTATCACAAGGGGGCCGGGTTTTTTCATTATGCCCGTCCTTATGCTTCGATCCCTCCCCACAGGCCGAGCTTTTTCTCCAGGTAGTGGATGTCGGCGCCGCCGGCCTGGAAGGCGGCGTCCAGCAGGATTTGCCGTTGCAGGCCGATGTTGGTGTCGATGCCGGCGATGACCGTCTCGCGCAGGGCGCCGCACATGCGCGAGATGGCGGCGGGACGATTTTCCCCGTGGGCGATGAGCTTGCCGATCATGGAGTCATAGTAGGACGGGACCCGGTAGCCCCGGTAGATATGGGTCTCCATTCGGATGCCGGGGCCGCCCGGAGCGTGGAACTCCCGGATCTGGCCGGGGCTGGGGATGAAGGTCTCGGCGTGCTCGGCGTTGATGCGACACTCGATGGCGTGCCCGCGCAGGCCGATGTCTTCCTGCCGGAAGCGCAGCTTCTCGCCGGCGGCCAGGAGGATCTGCTCCTTCACGATATCGATACCCGTGACCATTTCGGTCACCGGGTGTTCGACCTGGATGCGGGTGTTCATCTCGATGAAGTAGAAGCATCCGTTCTCGAACAAAAACTCGAAGGTGCCCGCCCCGCGATAGCCGATGTTGCGGCAGGCCTGAACGCAACGCTCCCCGATCTCCTCGCGTTGGGCCTGGGTAATCCCCGGCGCGGGGGCTTCTTCCACCACCTTCTGGTGCCGCCGCTGCATCGAGCAATCCCGCTCCCCGAGGTGGATGGCGTTGCCCTGCTGATCCGCCAGGACCTGGAACTCGATATGGCGCGGGTGCTCGAGGTATTTCTCCATGTAGACCATATCATTGCCGAAGGCCGCGGCGGCCTCCGCCCGGGTCAGGGAAATGGCGTTCAGGAGGGTGGCCTCGGAGTGCACGACCCGCATGCCGCGACCGCCGCCCCCACCGGCGGCCTTGATGATGACCGGGTAGCCGATCTCGCGTCCCAGCGCGAGGGACCGTGACTTGTTGTCGTCCAGGGGGCCGTCGGAACCGGGCACGCAGGGGACGCCGGCCTCTTGCATGGCCGCGATGGCGGAGACCTTGTCGCCCATGAGGCGGATGGTCTCGGGCTTGGGACCGATGAAGATGAACCCGCTGTTCTCGACGCGCTCGGCGAAGTCCGCGTTTTCCGATAGGAAACCGTACCCCGGATGGATGGCCACCGCATCCGTGACCTCCGCGGCGCTGATGATGGCGGGGATGTGCAGATAGCTGTCCCGGGATTGGGCCGGGCCGATGCAGACCGATTCGTCCGCGAGCAGCACATGCTTGAGCTCCCGGTCGGCCTCCGAATGCACGGCCACCGTCTTGATCCCGAGCTCCCGGCAGGCGCGCAGGATACGCAGAGCGATCTCGCCCCGATTGGCGATGAGGATCTTCTCGAGCATAGCGGCGGGCCCTATTCGATCACGAAGAGGGGTTGGTTGTACTCTACCGGCTGCCCGTTCTCGACCAGAATTCTGGTGATCGTGCCGTCCTTCTCGCTCTCGATCTGATTGAGGATCTTCATCGCCTCGATGATGCAGAGGGTATCCCCGGCCTTTACCTGGCCGCCCTCCTGGACAAAGGGCTTGCTGCCCGGAGACGGGGAGCGGTAGAGGGTGCCGACCATGGGCGAGCGCACCAGGTTCTCCTCCGGTCCGTCATCCGCGACGGGGACCACCGGCTCGGGGTCCGGCAGCGGCGCTCCCGTGGGGGTGACCCCGAACGCCTGGGGTGGCGGCGGGGCGGGCGCGAACGGGGGTGGCGCCGCGGCCCCCTGTCGGCTGATCCGAATCGATTCCTCGCCCTCGTGGAGCTCGATCTCGGCCACATCGGATTGCTGCAATAGCTCGATAAGCCGCTTGAGTTTGCGAATGTCCATGTTTTGTCGTTACTTCTGTTCGGAAAGCCGTGCCAGCCGATCGATGGCCGCGGTCAGCGCCAGATCATAGCCTCGGGGACCCAAGCCGGTAATGGTCCCCTCGGCGATGTCCGAGAAATAGGAATGGGCGCGGAAGGGCTCGCGGGCGTGGATGTTGGAAAGGTGGACCTCGATGAAGGGAATCGCGACGGCAAGCAAGGCGTCGCGCAGGGCGATGCTGGTGTGGGTGAAGGCCGCCGGGTTGGCGATGATGAAGGCGACGCCATCACGGCCCGCGTTCTGGACCGCCGCCACCAGCTCGTGTTCGGCGTTGCTCTGCACCAGCTCGATCCGGTGTCCCGCCGCCGTGGCCCGGCGTTGCAGCCCGGCGCCGATATGTTCCAGGGTATCCCGTCCGTAATGCCCCGGTTCCCGGGTACCGAGCAGGTTCAGGTTGGGGCCGTTCAGGACGAGAATCGAGGCCATGGGCGTAAAGATCGACGATCGTTGTGGCACCGGAACGGATGGGGGTAGTGGGTAAATCCTGCGTGATGTTCGACGTGACTCAGGTAGACACCTGATCACTTGAAAATTTACCACTACCCGGATGGGGCATACCGCCCCCCACGGAGCAACCGAAATGATAATCCGTTTCGGTGGGAAAACCGAATGATAACCAACCTGAATCCATAAAGCGTTCCGGCAAATCAAGGTGAGAATTGAAAACGCCCCCTAGTGCCCCGTTTCACCTTATTTTTCGCTCTCAGCGCGGCGAGAAGCGGCCAGCCGCGAGGCGCGTGAGCGCA
>JAIZWN010000774.1 GCA_020443945.1 Candidatus Thiosymbion ectosymbiont of Robbea hypermnestra
GGGCTGGCTATTCCTGCGCTCACGCGCCTCGCATCTGACCGCTTCTCGCCGCGCTGAGAGCGTAAAATAGGGTGAAATGGGGTACTAGTCCGCTGTCGATTCCCGTTGCGACCAAATCATTGACCCACGGAATTTCCGCCGCCCGCGGAACCGTTTCAAGCGCTTTGAACTCACGAATGTTCGCGGTTCTTGGTCCGTAGATTACCCACCGTAAAAAATCCTGTTAATCCTGTAAATCCTGTTCATCCTGTACGATTGGAAGACTGCACGAACCACGCAGAATGGCTCGACCTGTCAGTGGTGGCGCCGTAACTTTGTTGTCTCTGGGTATATACGCCGAATCCCGGAAACAACAAAGTTAGAACACTACCGGAACCATATCGGAACACTACCGTGCGACGTGACTCAGGGAGACGCCTGATCACTGGAAAATTTACCACTACGCCCCTCAGAATCGCCGCTCTTTGTCCACCCAGCCCCAGACCACGAGCCAACCCAGGCCCGCGACCGGGATGGACAGGAAGAAGGCAAAGGCGCCGCCGACCCCGCTCCAGAGCATCCCGCTCACCAGACTGCCGACGGCCCCGCCGGCGCCGAAGCTCAGGCTGCTGTAGAGGGCCTGCCCGCGACCCTGGGTGCGACCGCCGAAGTAGCGGTGCACGAGATAGATAGCGGTGGCATGGAAGGCGCCGAAGGTGGCCGCATGGAGGGTCTGGGCGAGGAGCTGAATCGCCGGACTCTCGGCAAAGCCGCCGGTCAGCAGCCAGCGCAACCCGGCCAGGCCCAGGCTGGTCAGGAGCACCCGACGGGCGCCGAAGCGTTCCAACAGGCGGGGCATGCGCCAGAATACCAGGACCTCCATGACCACGCCCCAGGCCAGGAGCATGCCGATCAGGGCGCCCGCGTAGCCTGCCTCCGTGAGATAGATGGAATAGAAGACGTAAAAGGCCCCGTGGCTCGCCTGCATGAGAAAACAGGCGGCCAGAAAGGCGACGATTTCCGGTTTTTTCAGCCGGTCGAACAGGGCGCCGGACGACTGGTCCGGCGGGGGGCGGCGGGGCCCCGGGATGGTCAGGGTGCTGAGCCAGATGCCCGCGTAGAGCAGGAGCACCGATCCCGGCACGACGCCGGTACCGATCCGCTCGACCGCGACACCGAGCGCGAGCACGGTAAGAATGTAGCCGATCGAGCCCCAGAGGCGAATGGTGGCATAGCGGCGGATCCGGGGTCCGAGATGGTAGAAGGTAACCGCCTCGATCTGTGGCAGGGAGGCCTGCCAGAAAAAGCTGAACAGGGTCATTACCAGGGCGATGCCCCAGAACCCGTTCACCGCGAAGATGCCGAAAAAGGCCAGTAGCGCCAGCAGCGAGCCCACACGCACCAGAAACAGGTGTGCGTTCGTGTAATCGGCAAGCCACCCCCAGAGGTTGGGCGCGACGATCTTGGTGCCCATGAGGATCGCCATCAGCTCGCCGATGGCGAGCGGCGTGAAGCCGAGGTCCCGAAGATAGAGGCCCCAGAAGGGGACGAGGGCCCCGAGGGCGGCGAAGTGGAAGAAGTAAAAGGACGAAAGACGCCAGTAGGGCATGGGGTAACGGCCGGTCGGAGGGAAAGGGCGGCCAGTGAGCGGTCCCGGCGAGAAACCACGCCCCACCGGCGACCCTCACGTGTGTTTGGCTGGCCGGAGTTTACCCCTCTGTTGTACCCTTTTGCGACACCCGCCAAGGGAGAGGGGGCGCAAAACCTTCGGTTTCGATCCCTGCCGCTTGGCTCTTCCCGCCCTGGAATATTGCGGGGAGGCAATCTTTTCGAGGTTCCCCAGAGGTCCCCGCAACGGCGCCGAGTAGCTCGATGAAAGGGGTTTGTTTGATTTCATTGCCCTGGCAGGAGGCGTCCAAGCCTTCTCCGGCGGTGGGGGCCTTGGCCGCGTTCCTGAGGCGCAGTCAGGGGCACATCCGGGTCGATTGCCGCAACGACCATGTCGGCATCGCAAGACGGATAGGCCCCGTCTGGTATGGCATCCTGACCAGTGGGCCGCTGACCAAATATGCGGAAATGCTGGCCTTTCCCGCCCTGTACCCGGAAAAGGCACAGGCCTGCGTAGGCCGGGTTGCCCGCGAGGTCGAATCACAGCTTACGGATCGACGGCTTTCGGAGGACGCATTCCGCGCGGAGGCGGAGCGGCAACTTAGGAGTATGACGCCACAAGAGCGGGCGAGGGCCCATGGGCTTTTGCCCACGCGGTCGTTCGATCCGAAGTCCGCGACGGGCCTGGCGGAAATAGTCGAGATGAGCATCGGGCTGGTCATGGTCCGTATGGACCTCTCTCTCGAACATACGGCAAGGGAAATCGCCGATCAATACGATCTGGTCGGCCTGACCACCTCCTATAACCAGCTGCCGGCGAGCCTCTCCTTGTGCGAGAAGCTGAAGCGGCTGTCGCCGCAAACCCTCACCGTTCTCGGCGGCTCGCCCATCAATGGCCGGGTGGGGCCGAGCCTGATCGCCGAGTATCCCTTTATCGATTTCATCGTGCAGGGGGAGGGGGAGTATCCCCTGAACGCCCTGGTGGGGCATCTCGATGAGGGGGATTTCGCGGCGATCGAAACCACCGCCGGCATCCTCACGCGCAAGAACGCGGCGCGCCACGAGAAGGGAGTGGCGTTCTGGCAGGTAGCGGATCTGGACGCGCTGCCCTTCCCGGACTACGACGATTATGCGGAGCTGGTCGGCAACGGGGATTGGGTATTGCTGCTCGAGGGCTCGCGGGGTTGCTGGTGGGATCAGTGCCGCTATTGCAACCTCAATAACCTGTGGCGGGGTTATCGGGTGAAGTCGGCGCATCGATTCGCGGCCGAGGTCGCGTATCTGTGCAAGCGGTACCGCAAGACGACCTTCGAGGCCCTCGACAATGTACTGAACCGCCGGGAAATCCAGCCCCTCGCCCGTGCCTTGCGGGATACCCACATGGATCTGTGGTTCTTTTACGAGCTCAGGGCCAACATCAGCCCCTACGAGCTATTGGCGCTCCAGGAAGCCGGTCTGGTCCATGCGCAGGTCGGCATCGAGGGCCTGAGCCGCTCCTTCCTGAAGCGAATCCGCAAGGGCACCCAGGTAATCCAGAACCTCCAGGTCATGAAGACCCTGTACGAATTGGGCATCGGCTCCGGCTCCAACCTGATCGTGGATTATCCCCAAAGCACCGAAGACGAGGTCCGGGAAACCTGCCGGACGATCAGAAACTATGCCTATGCCTACGAGCCCCTGGGGCCGAAAGCCTATTACCACGTTCCCGAATCCCCCCTCGACCGGGAGCGGGATCATTGCCCGGTGAAGAACATCCGCAACGAAGACCTGTACCGCCACGCCATACCGGATGCCGTGCTGGCGCGCATCGAGCTCTTCCGTAAATCCTACGATCCCGTCGGGACGCCGGTGAGCTGGTCGCCCGTTCTCTCGGCGGTACAGTGGTGGCAGAGGGTACAGGGACATTACGCGGCCAACGGGAAGCGGCCGATGCGCTATTTCGATTGTCAAACCCTGTTGATCGTCGAATACCTGCGCCTCGGCAAGCAGTGCACCCGCTACCTATACGACCTGGAGCGGGAACTTTACCTATACTGTACAAAGATACGCAGCAAACGGAAAATCCTGGAACGATTCTCCCGGCGCATGAGCGAGGCCGAGCTCGACGACTACCTGGCGCAATGGACCTCCGAATGCATCCTCTATCGAGAGGGGGAAAAATTCCTATCCCTGGCGCCGGCCAGAGACCCGCGCAGCGCGGCCCGGCGCATTCGCGAAATGGCCCGGGAAGAAGGCGAGATTCACTGAGTATGATATGCTGCATCCGACTTTCAATCTGATTGAAGGAAGCGGATATGAAAACAGCCCTGTCCATACTCGCCCTGGTCCTGCTCACGGGTTGCCCTCCCGACAACCGGCCCCCTGAAGAGGACCCCCCCGATGTGGTCAGGCACGAACTGCAAGTGACCTACCATGCCACCACCAGCCTGAACAACGCAACCGCGGACAGAATCCTGGCCGACGCCACGCAGATCCTGCAGATCGATCACGGCGAGGACGACGTGGCCTGTGCCGTCCGGCTGGCGCGGCAAGGCAATGTCACCGAATTCGACGCGGGGGACGGCAGCATCGACAGCCGGGCCGAGTTCGAAGCCATGATGCAGCTGCCCGGAGACATCAAACTGGTTGACGAAATCAACTGGTGCGGTAGGCTGATACCCAATGTCGCCGGTTGCGCGCGGCCGGGCGGTTCCGTGGTGGTCACCCCCACCCTCCTGTACCGCGGGCTCCTGTGGGCTCATGAGTATGGTCACACCAAGGGTCTGCGTCATCGGGACAACGGGGAGGCCGTCATGTACATCGCGCTCGGACTCAGCCGCAGAAAACTCAATCGCGCCGAATGCGAGGCATTCCGGAGATAAAGCACCCGAACGGGGCGGGAATCCTCCTGCCCGACGGGAACCCCCCGTCGTCCCGTGAGGCATCCCGAAAAAGGTCGCGCACGACCTGGAGGCAAACCATGCGGACTCTCGATCTGAGGCTCCTGGTAGCCGTGGCGGCCCTGCTGTGGGCCGGCGCCGTAGCGAGCCAGAGCCAGCGGCTCAAAGACATCGGGAACTTCGTGCAGGAAATCTACACCGAAGGCATACCCTTCGAGCAGGCGAGCCGGTACAGCGGCTCCGTAGTGCCCAGATTACTGCGGATGCTCAAATCCCCCGGGAAGCAAGACTCCTGGCCCAACATCGTCACCACCCTCGGGATGATCGGCGACAAAAGGGCCGTGGGACCCATCATCGAATTCATCGAAAAAGGCGCCGGCACATGGAACCGCAGCCGCAAGCAAGCCCAAAAAAGCGCCATCGTATCGCTCGGATACCTGATCAACCTATCCGGCGATCAAGACGCCCTCGATTACCTCATAAGACGCGCCTTCCTCTGGCTCTCGCCCCCGCGAGGCTCCGGCTCCGACAAAAACCTGGGCAAATACGCCATCCAGGGCCTGGCCCTGTCGGGCAACCGCAAGGCCGCCAAGGCATTGGAATCACTCCAAAACCGGCTCCGCTCGAAAGACCCCCTGCATACCGACCTCGAAGAAGCCCTGCGCACCAATCGGGAGATCGCCAAAAAGGGATTGGTAAAATACCATCGTGAATCGCAGCTCTTCTGAAGCCGTAGGATGGGCAAAGCAAGCGCCCATCGGTTCACTGGGACCTAACTAAAGGTATCCCCTGCCCGACAACAACAAAATTAGGGGACGTTCTCAATTCTCACACCAAGACACCAAGCCACAAAGGGATCCTGGATCATGGGTAAGGCGCCCGTTGGCCGTCATTCCGGCAGGGATTGCCGGAACCTAGTGCCCCGTTTCACCTTATTTTTCGCTCTCAGCGCGGCGAGAAGCGGCCAGCCGCGAGGCGCGTGAGCGCAGG
>JAIZWN010000775.1 GCA_020443945.1 Candidatus Thiosymbion ectosymbiont of Robbea hypermnestra
ATCCCTGCCGGAATGACGCGGTGGGGGCTGAACGGTTACGGAATCGTGGCTTTGGCTAGCTATGTATATAGGTCCCTTAATTTACCACTACCGGTGGCCGGTAATGGCCGGACTATCGGCCCTGGAGGAGTTTTTTGGCCTGGCTTACCCAGTCATCCCGCTTGATGCGTCCCGTAAATCGGATGATGTCTTTTTCCAGGCGCGCGATATCTTCCTCCGAGAGGGCGACGATCTGCGCATAGCTGTTGATGCCCGCTCCGTTGAGCTTTTTTGCCAGGGCCGGACCGATACCGCCGATTGCCGTCAGGTCGTCCGGCTTTGCCGGGGTTGCGGGTGCCTTCGGGGGCGCTGTCGGGGTTGCGGGCGTCGGTTTTGCCGCTGCTTTCTTCGGTTCCTGTGGTGCCTTTGCTTTGGTCTGCGCGGGTTTTGTTTCCGTGATTTTCGTGGTTTCCACGGCGTCCGGCGTCTTTGGAGAGGCGGTCGGTGGGGTCTTTTCCTTTTCTTTGGTGCGCGCGGCCGGGGGGCGTTTCTGGATTCTGCTTACCGGGGATAGGGCGTAGAAGGTCTTGAGCGATTCCAGGATGCCGCCCAGATAGGTCATGGTGCCTTCGGACAGGCTGAGGGTGTTGCGCTCCACCGTTTTTACGAAGTCTTCCCACTCGGGGTGCCCCCAGACGCCCTGATGTCGTTTCACGAAGGTCACACTGTCGGTGACGATGGTTTTCAAGGCGTTCTCTACGCTGCCGGTCGCGGCGGTGGCCGTGTAGAGCTGCTTCATCGCTTCGAGCATCTCGCCCAGGTTCGCCTGCATGTCGTCGGAGATATCGAATCCCTTTGCCCGCACCCTGGACATGAAATCCACCCAGGCGTCGTGGTCCCACAGACCTTTTTGCGTCGTGACAAAGTCGGTTGCCAGTTTTGTCAGCTCTTCGAGCTTGGTCGTGTTGCCAGCTGCCATTACGCCCTCCTCTTGAGGTGTTATCCGGGATTCGTCAGACCGTGAATGTGGATAGCTGCATGGGGGTGCGATTACCGTCGTCGACGACGATGATACCGCTTTCGGTTACATGGTAGTGCGCTTTGTCTGTTTCCTGATCGTAGCCGATCGTGGCGCCCTCGGGGATGCGCACGTTTTTTTGCAGAATGCAGCGGCGCAGCTTGGCGTTACGGCCGATGTCGCAGTTATCGAAGATGACGCAGGCGTCGATCTCGGCCCCCGCGTGCACATAGACGTTCCGACCCAGCACGGAATCCCTGACCAGTCCCCCGGAGAGGATGCAGCCTCCGGCGATGACCGAATCGATCGCCTGGCCCCGGCGCTTTTCTTCGTCGAACGCGAACTTGGCCGGCGGATCGGGATAGCTGGCGGTGCGTAGCGGCCACTGCCGATTGAACAGGTTGAGCTCCGGGGAGATGGCGCGGATGTCCATGTTGGCTTCGTAGAAGGCGTCGAGGGTGCCGACGTCGCGCCAGTAGGGGGTCTTGTCGGCGTCCTCCCCCGGTATCGGGTTGGTGTTGAAGTTGTAGGCGAACATCTCGGCCTGCCCGATGGCCTTCGGCAGGATGTCCTTGCCGAAGTCATGGGAGCTGTCGGGGTCGAGCTGGTCTTCCTCGATCATCTTCACCAGCATATCGGTGCTGAAGACGTAGTTGCCCATGGAGGCATAGACGCGACTCGGGTCTCCGGGCAGGGTGGGGGCGTCGGCCCTTTTCTCATGAAAGCCGACGATGCGTTCACTCTCCGTCGTCTCGATCACGCCGAAGTCCTTGGCGAATTTTTTCTCCATGGGCAGCGCGGCGATGGTGACATGGGCCCGTTTCTGCTCGTGATACTCGATCATGGCGCGGATGTTCATGCGGTAGATGTGGTCCGCGCCGAATACGACCACCACGTCGGGGGCGGATTGCTCGATGAGGTTGATGTTCTGATGGATGGCGTCGGCGGTTCCCCGATACCACTCCTTGCCCTCGGTGCGCATCTGGGCCGGCACCGGGATCAGGAACTCGCTCTTCAGGATGCCCCCGAACTGCCAGCCGTCGCTCAGATGCTGCAACAGGGACTGACTGCGGAACTGGATCAGCACGTAGATGGAATGGATCCCGGAATTGATCAGGTTGCTGAGCACGAAGTCGACAATTCTGTATTTGCCGCCGAACGGGACCGCCGGTTTGGCGCGCTCTCGGGTCAATGGATGAAGTCGCGTACCCTCGCCCCCGGCGAGGACGAAGGCCAGAACCTTGAGCTGCATAGTGATCCCCCGTGCTGGAAGCTTGTCCGGAGTCGAACGCCTCGAATACCCCGAGGCGTCTGAGTAGAGCGAAAATACCTCGCCCCCTTACGAATCGGATACCAATGGCCTGGAAGGCGAAGCCGAAGACCCATACTTCAGCAAGGTTAGCCCGGTTACGGGTGATGGGCAAGGCCGGGATGCGGGCCCGGCGCGCGAATCTGCGGCGGAGCGGGAGGGAATACGCGGAATCGACGGGGCCGTTTTTTTTTACAGACCCGGCAATATTCTGCCCACGGCGGACCGCACCCGGTTGGCCGGGGTGGCGAAGCCGATACCCACATTCCCCCCGCTGGGACCGATCAGGGCCGTGCTGACGCCCACCACGCGACCCCGCGAATCCACGAGCGGCCCGCCCGAGTTGCCGGGGTTGATGGAGGCGTCGGTTTGGATGAGCGCCATGCTGCTGCCGCCCATCCCCTGCCGTCCGAGCGCGCTTACGATTCCGGCCGTGGCCGTCTGACCTATGCCGAAGGGATTGCCGACGGCCAGCACGAAATCCCCTACCTCCAGATCGTTCGAGTCGCCGAGTCGAAGCGCCCGGAGCCCGGAAGGCACCGGCACGATTTGCAGCACCGCGATGTCGGTCCGGGGATCGCTATGCACCAGGCGCGCGCGATGGCGGCTCCGGTTCTCGAGGGTCACCGTGATGGCGCTCGCGCGTTCGACCACATGGCGATTGGTGAGCACATAGCCGCGACCCGCGTCGACGATAAACCCGGAGCCCACGCTCCGACCCTGCAGGATACTCCGCTGCCTGGGGGGCGGCAGATCGAGCCGCTTCAGGAAGCGGCGGAATCCCGGATCGCGGAAGAAGGGGGAGTTCTCGTAGGCCGTCCTGGACTCCACCGAGATGCTCACCACCGCCGGCATGACTCGGCGCAGCATGGGGGCGAACGAGGGATAACCACTACCGCCGGGCGACTGGAGCACCGAAGTACAGGCGCTCAGAAGCAGGACCGGGAGAAGGAGCAGGCAGGCAATAAGACGTGAAGAACGCATTGCAATCAGGACGAATAATCAGATAATCGAAGTCTTTCGATTATGGGCCAAGCGGGAAATGCAATCCACCACCAAATCGCCTGCAAGCTACCATCCCCACTACTTTGCCTTATGTGTGCTCGTTTCCAGGTGCGGCCCCACATAGCCGATACAGCATTTCAGACAATCTCTCGGAGTCATAAGGCATCGGGTTATGGCTTTTATGGGTCGATAGGATGAAACTGTTCGCCTATCGTCTCTATCCCAATTCCCTTGTCCTGCCGCCCCGGATGTCCGAAAACCTCTTTATCTCCGACCTCCACCTGACCCCCGACCAACCGGCGACGGTGGAGCTCTTCCTCGGGTTGCTGGCCCGCCGCGCGCGGCGGGCCCAGGCCCTCTATATCCTCGGCGATCTGTTCGACACCTGGATCGGCGATGATGACGACCAGTCCCCCTATCCCGAGATCCGCACCGCGCTACGTGGACTGACGGCAGCGGGCACCCACTGTTATCTGCTGCACGGCAACCGGGATTTCCTGATCGGGCGCGCCTTCGCCCGAGATACCGGCTGCACCCTGCTCGCGGACCCTGCCCGGATAGAGCTGGCGGGAACGCCCACCCTGCTTATGCACGGGGATCTCTTGTGCACGGACGATGTGCCCTATCAGAGATTCCGCCGGCGCATCCGCAACCCTGTCGTCAAGCGTCTTTTTCTCTGGCGGTCTTTGGCGAAGCGGCGCGCCATCGCCGGGGACTACCGCCGGAAAAGCGGCGCGGCCATGGCGGCGAAGGCGCCGGCGATCATGGATGTGCATCAGGGGACAGTCGAGGCCTACCTGCGCCGTTTCTCGGCGCAACGATTGATCCATGGGCATACCCACCGCCCGGCGGATCACGCCTTCGTGCTCGAGGGCAGGCCCGTGACCCGCCTGGTGCTCGCCGAATGGCGCGCGAATCGGGGTGAGCTCCTGGCAATCTCGGAGGATGGCCGGTGGTGGCGCGAGGGGATCCGACCGGGATAGGGGCGCCTGGCAAAATCGCAGGCAGACGGCCGCTCACAGCCTGAGACCCAACACCAGGTCCATCACGTTGGTGCCGGTGGGGCCGGTGCGGATCAGGTCGCCGGCGGCGGCCAGCAGGGAGCCCGCATCCGCCGCGGCCAAGGCGGCGTCGGCATCGAATCCGGCCGCTTTCGCCCGGCGGCAGGTGCCGCCGTCCACCAGGCCGCCGGCGTCATCGGTGGGGCCGTCGGTGCCGTCGGTGCCGCCGCTGAGCAGGAGGCAGTCATCCCGGCCGGCCAGCATTACCGCCGCGGACAGGGCCAGGTGTTGATTGCGCCCACCGCGTCCCGGACGTTCGGGCAGGCGCACGGTCGTCTCGCCGCCCCAGATATGCAGCCCGGTCGGTCCCTCGCGCAACCGCCGGGCCAGCGTCCCGCCGCACTCGGCGGCATCGCCCGCCAACGGCTCCCGATGCGGATGGACCGGGACCCCGGCCTCCCTGGCCGCGGCGGCAGCAGCGTCCCTGGCGATATCCAGGGTCGCCACCAGCTCGATTTCGGGACCCGGTTCCGGGATGCCGGCGCGTTCGCCCGCCGCCCGCTCGGTCCAACCCCGCAGCCAGTCCGGCAACGCCATTGCCGCCAGCCGCGACGCCGGATCGGGTGCGGGAACCAGCAGCCCGGAGCCGATGACGGCCGGGTCGTCTCCGGGCACGTCCGAGATAGCCAGCACTCGCGGATGGCGCTCTCCGAGATAGCCCAGAAGCCCCCCACCCTTGATCCGGGAGACCGACTTGCGGACCAGATTCATGGCGTCGATCGGCAACCCGCTGCCCAGGAGCCAGGCGTTGAGGCGCGTCAGCTCCGCCAGACCCAGCCCGGCGGCCGGCACCTCCACCAGACTCGAGGCGCCGCCGGAGATCAGAAACAGCAGAGTCTCCGCGTCCCGTCCCTCCAGGACCCGCAGCAGACGCCGACCCGCGGCCAGGCTGCCCTCGGTGGGGATCGGGTGCCCGCCGACCAGGCCCTCCAGGCCGAATCGCGCCAGCCTCTCGGGAGCCAGATGGCCCGGCTTGGAGATCACCAGCCCGCCGCGGAGCTGCCCACCCAGGGCGTCCCAGGCGCCCTCGGTCATGGACTGGGCCGCCTTGCCCACGGCGACCAGCGTCACCGGCCCCGCGATCCCCCGTGCCGCCAGGGCCCGTCGCACCGCCGGCCGTCCCCGCACCGCCGCCAGGGCCCGGTCGAAGACATGGATAAGCAGACGGCGGGGGAGGGCATCGCTCTCCATTGGCAGGCTCCAGTGAGAGGGGATCAAACCAAGGAATATCACCCATTGATTTTGCTTGGGTATGGAGTCATTAACCGTATCGAAGTGAAGCCATTGATTCCCCCTCTCCCTGCCACCCCTCTCCCGCCAGGGGCG
>JAIZWN010000776.1 GCA_020443945.1 Candidatus Thiosymbion ectosymbiont of Robbea hypermnestra
CGCAAATGAACGCAAAAAACGCAAATTCGGAATCGATTCGATTTGCGTTCATTGGCGTTGATTTGCGGCCAAAAGAAGGTCAATGAGACCTGACGAAGCGTGAGTTTTTCGTGCGATCCATAAAGTTGACTCATTTGTAAAGATGCAGGTCCCTCAAGGAATCCTAGCACCTCGTTTCACCTTATTTTGCGTTCTCAGTGGGGTACTGGAGGAAGGTGTGGGACATAGCCGTCGGCTGACGATGGAAAACGGGAGGAATGGCGGACAATGAAACTGGTCAAGACACAAGGTTCGATAGGCGGCAAGGCGGAGACCTCCGGCGCGAACGGCACGTCGGGCGCTACCATGGATCGCCGCGGCTTTCTCCGGCGTTCCGGGATCGCGGTGGGGGGCATGGCGGCGGCGGGCGCCTTGCCCCTCTCGATGATGCGCCGGGCCGAGGCGACCGCCCCGACCCAGGCGGGGGATAAGACCAAAATCGTGCGGACCGTGTGCACCCACTGTTCGGTGGGCTGCGGCATCTATGCCGAGGTCCAGAACGGGGTCTGGACCGGGCAGGAGCCGGCCTTCGATCATCCCTTCAACGCCGGCGCCCACTGCGCCAAGGGCGCCGCGGTCCGGGAGCATGGGCACGGCGAGCGGCGCCTGAAGTATCCCACCAAGCTGGAGAACGGCCAGTGGAAGCGGATCTCCTGGGAGCAGGCCATCGAGGAGATCGGCGACCAGGTCCTTGCGATCCGCGCGCAGTCGGGGCCCGATTCGGTGTTCTGGCTGGGCTCGGCCAAGTTCAATAACGAGCAGTCCTATCTGTTCCGCAAGATGGCCGCCCTCTGGGGCACCAACAACGTAGACCACCAGGCCCGCATCTGCCATTCCACCACCGTGGCCGGCGTCGCCAACACCTGGGGCTACGGGGCCATGACCAACTCCTACAACGACATCCACAACAGCAAGGCGATGCTGATTATCGGCGGCAATCCGGCCGAGGCCCATCCGGTCTCCCTGCTGCACCTGTTCCGCGCCAAGGAGCGCAATCACGCGCCCCTGATCGTGATCGATCCGCGTTTTACCCGCACCGCGGCCCATGCCGATCTGTTCCTGCGCATCCGCCCCGGCACCGACGTGCCCATCGTCTGGGGCATGCTGTGGCACATCTTCGAGAACAAATGGGAAGACAAGGAGTTCATCCGCCGGCGCGTCTACGGGATGGACGAGATCCGCAAGGAGGTCGCCAACTGGACCCCGGAGGAGGTGGAGCGGGTCACCGGCGTGCCGGAGAAGCTGGTCTACCGGGCCGCCAAGCTGATGGCCGAAAACCGTCCGGGCACCTTCATCTGGTGCATGGGCGGCACCCAGCACACCATCGGCAACAACAACACCCGCGCCTACTGCAACTTCCAGTTGGCCCTGGGCAACATGGGCAAATCCGGCGGCGGCACCAACATCTTCCGCGGCCATGACAATGTGCAGGGGGCCACGGATTTCTGCATCCTCAGCCATTCCCTGCCGGGCTACTATGGTCTCTCCGAGGGCGCCTGGAAACACTGGTCCGGGGTCTGGGGCCTGGACTACGAATGGCTGGCCGGGCGGTTCGATCAGGAAAGCTACGAAGAGAGCAAAGGCAAGCCCGCCAGGCCCATGAACACCAAGGGCATTCCGGTCTCGCGCTGGATCGACGGGGTGTTGGAGGACAAAGCCAACATCGACCAGCAAGACAACCTGCGGGCCGTCTTCATGTGGGGACACGCCCCCAACAGCCAGACCCGCGGGCCGGAAATGAAGCAGGCCCAGGAGAAGCTGGACCTGCTGGTGGTGATCGACCCCTATCCCACCGTCAGCGCGGTCATGCACGACCGCCGCGACGGCGTCTACCTGCTGCCGGCCGCCACCCAGTTCGAGACCTACGGCTCCGTGACCGCCTCCAACCGCTCCCTGCAATGGCGGGACAAGGTCATCGAGCCCCTGTTCGAGTCGCTGCCGGACCACACCATCCTCTACAAGCTGGCCCACAAGCTCGGCCTCGGCGACCAGCTCTGCAAGCAGATCCGGGTCGAGGACGATGAGCCCCTGATCGAAGACATCACCCGCGAATTCAACCGCGGCATGTGGACCATCGGCTACACCGGCCACAGCCCCGAGCGGCTGAAACGCCAGCAGCAAAACTGGCACACCTTCGACTTCACCAGCCTCCAGGCCAAGGGCGGCCCCGCCCATGGCGAATACTACGGCCTGCCCTGGCCCTGCTGGGGCGCCCCCGAGATGGGCCACCCCGGCACCCCCAACCTCTATGACACCAGCAAGCCGGTAGCCGAGGGCGGACTCAACTTCCGCGCCCGCTTCGGCGTGGAACGCCAGGGCGAGAGCCTGCTGGCCGACGGCTCCTACCCGGTAGGCAACGCGCTCCAGGACGGACATCCCGAATTCACCGCCGACATCCTCAAAATGCTCGGCTGGTGGGACGATCTCACCCCGCGGGAAAAGCAACAGGCGGCAGGCAAAAACTGGAAGACGGACCTCTCCGGCGGCATCCAGCGGGTAGCCATCGCGCACGGCTGCGCGCCCTTCGGCAACGCCAAGGCGCGCAGCATCGTCTGGACCTTCCCGGACCCGGTCCCCATACACCGCGAGCCCCTCTACACCAACCGGCGCGACCTGGTGGAAAAATACCCCACCTACGAAGACCGCAAATCCTTCTACCGCCTGCCCACCCGCTACGCCTCCATCCAGGCCAAGGACTACTCCCAGGACTTCCCCCTCATCATGACCAGTGGGCGCCTGGTGGAATACGAAGGCGGCGGCGACGAAACCCGCGCCAACCCCTGGCTGGCCGAGCTGCAACAAGACATGTTCGCCGAAATCAACATCGTGGACGCCAACAACGCCGGCATCCGCGACGGCGAACCTATATGGGTCGAAGGCCCCGAAGGCGGCCGGATCCGGGTCCTAGCCAAAGTGACCCAGGAAGGCGTCGCGCCCGGCGTAGTCTGGATGCCCTTCCACTTCGGCGGCCACTTCCAGGGCCGGGATTTAAGGGACAAATACCCCAAAGGCAGCGACCCCTTCGTCCTGGGCGAGGCCTGCAACACCATCTTCACCTACGGCTACGACTCGGTAACCGCGATGCAGGAAACCAAAGCCTCCCTGTGTCGCATCGTCCGTGCCTGATCGAGGGACAACAGCATGGCCCGCATGAAATTCCTGTGCGACGTAGAACGCTGCATCGAATGCAACGCCTGCGTCACCGCCTGCAAAAACGAGCACGAAATCCCCTGGGGCATCAACCGGCGACGGGTCGTCACCATCAACGACGGTCAGCCCGGAGAACGCTCCCTCTCCGTCGCCTGCATGCACTGCTCGGACGCCCCCTGCATGGCCGTCTGTCCGGTAGACTGCTTCTACACCACCGAAGACGGCATAGTGCTGCACGACAAAGACATCTGCATCGGCTGTGGCTACTGCTTCTACGCCTGCCCCTTCGGCGCGCCCCAATTCCCCGGCAGCGGCGCCTTCGGCTCCCGGGGCAAAATGGACAAATGCACCTTCTGCGCCGGCGGCCCCGAGCCGGACAACTCCGCCGACGAGCGGCGCAAATACGGCCGCAACCGGCTGGCCGAAGGCAAACTGCCCCTGTGCGCCGAGCTCTGCGCCACCAAGGCCCTGCTGGCCGGAGACGGAGACGAGGTCGCGGACGCCTTCCGCGAGCGGGTCACCTACCGGGGCGCCGCCGCCATGGCCTGGGGTTGGGGCATGGCCTACGACAAGCCGGGTGGAAAAGGCGACGGGAAAGACTGAGGTGGACCCCAACCGTTGGACAGTCAGGAAGCAAAAATAAGTTAAGAACGGAGAGCGGTTCTTGAGAATCTTAT
>JAIZWN010000777.1 GCA_020443945.1 Candidatus Thiosymbion ectosymbiont of Robbea hypermnestra
CGGCAGGGCGTAGAAGCGGTGGCTCTCAAAGGGGGTGCGCGTCTTGAGCATGCCGTGGATCGCGTGCAGGAGCTTGCGCATGACGGCACAGACGGCTTGGAGCATGGTCAGGCCCCGGTTCTCGATCAGGTGACGGTAGTAACCGCGCACGTGCGGGTTATGGCGCACGGCGCTCAGCGCCGGCATGTAGAGGGCCGCCCGTAGGTGACGGTTACCGGCCTTAGTCAACCGTGGCTTGTGGTTGACGCTGGAGCCGGATTGATGGCTACGTGGGTCGAGGCCGGCCAGGGCGACCCATTGTTTGGCCCTCAGGTCCGCAGGCATCACCAGCAGCTCACCCAGGAGCTGGATCGCCGTGATGGTGGCGATCCCGGTGACGGTGACCAGGAGGTCGAAGGTCTCCTGGTGATGCGCATCCGCGGCGATGAGGTCGCGGGCGTGGTGGCGCAGGTGTGCAATCTGGGCCTCCAGGAAGGCGATGACCTGGTGCAGGCTCGCGAGGAGGACCTCCGGGGTGGCGGCGGTTTGCTGGACGGCATGCAGTTGGTTCTTGACTTGCGTACAGATCTTGTTGAGAGCCGCGAGGTGGCGTGCGCAGGCACGGATCGCCAGCGCCGCGTGATCCGGCCGCGCCCACGGCTGGAACGGCATCCGCTGGACGAATTCGGCCAGCAACCCGGCAGCGACCGCAGCGGTCTTGGTGCGTGACGACCGGGCCTCGGCAAACCGCTTGGCGACCTTGGGGTTG
>JAIZWN010000778.1 GCA_020443945.1 Candidatus Thiosymbion ectosymbiont of Robbea hypermnestra
CATGAGGATCATCAAACGTGGCCAGACTTTAACTTACTTTTTGCCCAATCGTGGTCTTGACAATGGGGGCCACCTCAGCCGGCAAAGCTGGCGAGACGCCGGCGCTCCCAGGGTGTGGGGCCTTGCCGATGGTAGGTGGGGGTTGGTGTGTCACCGGGCGGCGAGCAGGCGATAGACCAGGGGCACCAGGATCAGGGAGACGAGGGTGGAGAAGAGCAGCCCGGAGACGATGGTGACGGCCAGGGGTTGGAGTAGCTCGGAGCCTTCGCCCAGGGCGAGGGCGAGGGGCAGCAGGCCGACGGCGGTGGTGAGGGTGGTCATGAGGATGGGGCGCAGACGCAGGCGGGCGGCGGTGACGATGGCCTGGCTCCGCTCGGCGCCCCGGCGGCGTTGGATCTCGATGAATTCCACCAGGACGATGGCGTTGTTGACGACGATTCCGGCCAGCATGATGAGTCCCAGCCATACGGGCATGGAGAGGGGCAGCCCGGTCCACTCGAGCCCCAGCCCGACGCCGATGAGGGCGAAGGGTACGCTGAGCAGGATGATGAAGGGGTTGCGCAGGGATTCGTACTGGACGGCCATGGCGACCAGTACCAGGAACAGGGCGAGTCCCAGGAGCAACCGGCTCAGGTTCCGGCCTTCCTGCAAGGTCTCGAGACCGCCTGCTTCGTAGAGGCGGTAGCCGGGGGGCAGCGCCAGGTCCGCGGTGGCCGCCAGCGCCCGTGCCATGGCCTCTTCCAGGTTCAACTCCTCGCCCAGGGAGGCGGTGATTTCCACCACCCGTTGTTGGCGGTCGCGCAGGATGGCGGCGGGTTGGGGCAGGACGGCGACCTGGGCGATGTCCCCGATGCGAATGGGGACCCGCGGCTCTGTTTTGCTGAAGAGCAGGATGGATGCCAGGTCTCCCGGGGCCCTCAGGTCGGCCCGATCCAAGCGCAGCCGCACGTCGATCCGCCGGTCGTCGACGATGAAGTCGGTGACTAGCTTGCCCTCGAGGGCGAAGCGCAGCACCTTGCCCACGTCTTCTACCTCCAGGCCGTAGCCGGCGGCCCGCTCCCGGTCCAACCGGATGGAGAGCTCCTGGGTCGGGTTTTCGTTGGAGTGGCGAACATTGCGCAGGCCCTGGATACCCTTGAGGCGCGCTACGATTTGGGTGCCGAGCGCCTCCAGGGTCTCGAGTCGCGGGCCCTTGAGGCGCAGGCTCAGGTCGTCGTCCCCACGGTTGAGGCGGATGCCGCGGATGCCCTGGGTGTACAGATAAACCTTGAGTCCGGGGATCTGTTCGGCGTCGATCAGCCCGCGCATGCGCGCGATCCAGCGGTTGCTGCTGATTTTCCGTTCCGCCAGGGGCTTGAGCTGGACCTGGAGGCTTGCCTGGTTCGCCGCTTCGAATTGCGAGCGTCCGAAGACGTAGCCGCCGACGTTGGCGAAGATGGCCTGGACCTCCGGTTGCCGGGCGATCAGGGCCTCGACCCGGCGGGTGAGGGCGTCCATCCCTGCGAGGTCGATGCCGCTGTCGGCGATGAAGCCGATGCGCACCCGTCCCTCGTCCAGCTTGGGCAGGAACTCCTGTCTGGTCTCGTAGAGCCGGGGGAGGATCAGGGCGAGGCCGATGACGAAGGCGGCGATGACCGGCACCAGCCAGCGGGTCGGCAGCAGCCGTTCCAACAGGCGGCCGTAGCCGTTCTGAGTGGCCTCCAGGCCGCAGTTTACCAGCCGCCGCGCCACGCCTTCCCGCCGTACCGGTACATGGCCGGCCAGGGCGGGCACCAGGGTCAGGGCCACCACCAGGGAGGCCAGGATGGCGGCGGAGATGGTGAAGATGAGCTCGCGGAACAGGAGTCCGATCAGGCCGCCGATGAACAGGAAGGGCAGCACCGCCGCCAGGTTGGTGGAGGTAGCGGCGACGATGGCGCCCGTCACCTCCCGACTCGCCTCGTCCGCGGCCTGCCGGGGGGATTCCCCCCGGCGCTGATGGCGGTAGAGGTTTTCGAGCATGACGATGGTGCTGTCCACCAACATGCCGATGCCCAGCGCCAATCCGCCCAGGGTCATGATATTGAAGGTGAGCCCGAAGGCGGCCATCAGGATGAAGGCGACCAGCACGGCGATGGGGATGGCGCTGCCGATAATCAGGGTGCGGCGCAGATTGCCCAGAAACAGATAGACCACGGCCATGGCGAGCAGGGCGCCGCCGGCCGCCGCGGTGACGGCGTTCTGCAGGGCGCGGCGGATGTACCGGGCCTGATCCTCGACCTGGGTGATGTCGATCTCCGGCGGGATTTGCCCCTGCGCCCGCAGCCGCTCGAGCTCCCGCGCGACCCGGTCGACCACCGCCACCGTATTGGCCAGGGGCTGTTTCTGGATAGCGAGCTTGACGCCGGGCTGGCCATTCAGCCGGATGCGCAGGCGCTCCTCGGCGGCCCCGTCGATGATCCGGGCGACCTCCCCCAGACGCACCAGGGACAGAGGGGCGTCCCGGTCCCGGATGGGCAGGGGCAGGGCCGCCAGCTCCGCCACGCGGGTAAAGCGGCCCTGGGTGCGGCCGCTGATCTCCCCCCCGGACATCCGCAGGCGTCCGGCCGGGACATCCTGATTGGCCTGGCGCAAAACCTGCTCGATCGCCGGCGCGTCCAGCCCCAGGCCCGCCAGCCGATACTGGTCGGCGACCACTCGGACCTCGCGCTCGAGACCGCCCCCCACCTCGGCCGCGGCCACCCCGTCCAGATTGAGCAGGGACCGGCTCAGGTCATAATCCACCCAGGCCCGCAGCTCCACCGGGTCCAGCAGGGAGGAGCTCACCACATACTCCGCTACCGGGAGCTGGAAAGGATCGCGCTTGTAGATCACCGGCGGCTCGATACCGTCCGGCAGAAACCGCTTGGCCCGGTCCAGCCGCGCGCTGGCGTCCCGCAGGGCCTGGTCCACATCGGTGCCGTAGGCGAACGACAGATCCACGGCGCTTCGGCCTTCCTGGGTTCGGGACTGGACGGCGATAGCGCCCTCGGTGATCGCCAATTGCTCCTCCAGCTGGCGGGTGACCTCGTCCTCCATGATCTCGGCGGGGACGCCCGGATCCAGGATCCGCACCCGGATATCCGGGTAAATGATCCGCGGCAGCAGATCCATATTCAGGCGCCCCAGGGCAAAGGCCCCCAGCACCATGGCCGCCAGGGTCAGCATCACCACCCCCACCGGGTGCCGCACCGACCAACCGGAAATATTCACCTCAATACCCCGTTTCCCAATCTGGTAGTGTTATTTAATGGTTGTCCGCAGATTACGCAGATTCCCACGGATTAAAAATAGAAATCATCTCACTACTGTCCGGGTAAATTATCGAATAGATTCAATTGGTTGCTGACTCCACCCCCATGATTTCTGTAACCTAGCT
>JAIZWN010000779.1 GCA_020443945.1 Candidatus Thiosymbion ectosymbiont of Robbea hypermnestra
AGAGTACCAGTGCGCCCTTGGCTAGTCAAGTCCCGAAACAGGGGGTGTCAATGGCGAGTCAGGTATATAGGTCCCTTAATTTTCATCAAGCCCTCTACCGCAAGGGCTTCCCAGACAGCCTCTGAATCCCGCGAACAGCGAAATCAAGGGTTACCCACCGGACTATCCACCGACGTTACCCGTATCCAGACTACGCGTCGCGATGGGAATTCGGTCCGCGTCATAGTAGACGTGGATCTGATAAGCCAAGGTGGCGGACATCCCCAGTATGACCGCGATCAGCAGTACGGAAAACAGGTCGGGCTTGCGCCTTTTGCGTGGGTAAATCATGGCCGTATCGTAAGAAATCGATTTTTGCGGAACTCAGAACACGGAAGGGTACCTTGAGAAATTCAAGGTATCCGTGCGGGGTAGGGATGCTCCGCTTCGCGTCTTGAAAACTTGCCGAGGAGCAATTTTTCAAGGTCCCTGAGCTTGCAGCTGAATTTCTGTATCTTACCAGCAGAATATCAAGGGGTGGTTGACATTCAGGCCGATCCCATCGGGAATCTGGATTATGGCAGTTTAATTTTGTTGTATCCGGGATTCAATATGGAAATAGCCTGCCATCGCGTGTCCCCGGGTACAACAAAATCATAACGACACCGAAAAATCCATCCTCGGAAAACACGATGATCCGGTTACTCGACAAGCTCCAAGACACCCTGGACGCCCTTCGCGCCATCGACTTCCTGGGACCATTGGCCTTACGGCTTTATCTGGCGCCCGTATTCTGGGTCGCCGGCACCAACAAGCTCGCCAACTTCGAGGATACGGCCACATGGTTCGGCAATCCGGACCGGGGGCTCGGCCTTCCCATGCCCGAGCTCATGGTAGGGTTGGCCGCCGGCACCGAAGTAATCGGCGCCATCCTGCTCGTGATCGGCTTCGCCGTGCGTTGGATCTCCCTCCCCCTGATGGTGACTATGCTGGTCGCCGCCGTCACGGCCCATTGGGAAAACGGCTGGCAGGCCGTGGCGGACAACAGCTCCGCCTTCGCCTCCGAGCGACTGGGAATATTCCGGTTCGAAGACGCCGGCGGCGCGACTGAGCGTCTGAACTCCGCCAGGGAGATAATCGAGGACTTCGGAAACTACGACTGGCTCACCAGCGAGGGCGAGTTCGTCATCGCCAACAACGGCATGGAATGGGCGGCAACCTACTTCGTCATGCTCCTGGTCCTCTTCTTTATCGGCGCCGGAAAATACGCGAGCATCGATTATTGGATTGCCCGTCGTTTCCGTCGTATCGACCGACGGGCGCCTTGAAAAATTCACGGTGCCCCTGCAAGGGCTGGGATGCCCCGCCCTATTTCAAGTGCGTAAGTAACTGAAATAGAAAGCGAAGCGGGATGTTCTCGCTTCGCGTCCTGAAAAATTGCAGGGAGGCGGTTTTTCAAGGTTCCCTGAGCTCACCCTTTGTTTAGGGACCTATATACCTGACTAGTGCCTAGTTCCAATCTATTTTTCTGGTATAAGACAGACGGGCCACCGCACCTCGCGTTGCTACTCTGCTGGCA
>JAIZWN010000780.1 GCA_020443945.1 Candidatus Thiosymbion ectosymbiont of Robbea hypermnestra
ACCGGATTGCCCAGGGCATCGCAGACCGCGTGAATCTTGGTGCTCAAGCCACCGCGGGAGTGACCAACGGCCTCGTCGGTTTGCTGTGTTTTTGCCGGCGCACCGTGCTGATGAACCCGGACAATGCTGCCGTCCACCCTCACCCATTCCCAATCCGGGTCTTGGGCCAGGGCGTGGAAAATCACGGTCCACTGACCCTTGTGAGACCAGCGGTTATAACGTACATAAACCCGATGCCAATGGCCGAATTCCGGGGGTAAATCACGCCACGGGGAACCGGTGCGTAGAATCCACAGGACCGCTTCTATAAACAGGCGGTTGTCACGGGCGGTGACCCCGCGGTCACCGGCTTTACCTGAAAGCAAGGGGGCAATCCGATCCCATTGGTCGTCACGCAACATCATACGAGGCATCAGAAGGTTCTCCCCAATCGTTATAACTATTTGAATTTATAAAATAATTTTTTAATTGAGAACACCCCCTAGTACCCCATTTCACCTTATTTTACATCCTCAGAGCCCTCCCAAACGCGCCAAGGCAAAGCACAGCGCGCAGGGAATAGCTTACTCTATTGCCAAGCGCTGTAACACAGCCTTGGCGCGTTTGGGGGGCTCCCTTCGGGCGCGACGAGAATGTAAAATAAGGTGAAATGGGGTACTAGGCCAAATGCAGATGTACGTCAACTACTTCGACCGCTTCGTGAAGCTCGACGACGAACATCCGACCGTCGGGATTATCCTCTGTCGGAAGAAGCACGACGCCCTGTTGGAAATCACCCTACCCCAAGACGCCAACATCCACGCCCAGGAATATCAGCTCTACCTGCCGGACAAGGAGCTGCTACGGCAAAAGCTGGTGGAATGGGGCGAAGAGGCGGAGAGGAACCGCGGATGAGACGAGCGAAAGCCGTCTCGACAATGCCTTCCGGGAGAAGCTGTAAGCATGGCGCAGAAGGTCATCCCGATTCCAACCCTGAACGATAATCCCCACGATTTCGCGCGGCTGTTCGGGATCTGGAGCGAGGCGAATGGCTACTTCGAAGATGTTCGTTTCGACTTTTCCAGTTGTCGTTTTCTGCGGCCCAATGCTGTGGCCTTTCTCGGCGGTCTGGCGCGGTTGATCCAATCGCGGTGGGGCAGGGTCACCTTCGACTGGAACACGCTCCGCCACAGCGCGGTCATGACCAATCTTTGCCAGAACGGATTTGCAGGTACCTTTGCCTACCCATCCTCAAGATGGGACGGCAACTCCATTCCGTACCGCGAAGATACGGCACTCGATATGAATGGAATCATGGACTATCTGACTTACAGCTGGATCGGCAAGGGTTGGGTGCATGTCAGTAATCGGCTGCGTGACGCCATTGCCGGGTGCATGTGGTAAATTTACAACAATGCCTTTGAACACAGCGGTACGGAGATCGGCGTCTTTTCCTGTGGTCAGCATTTCCCGCACAATGAAACTCTGTTGCTTTCCGTGGTCGATTTCGGCCAGGGTATCCCGGCCAAAATTCGGGGTTTTTTCCAACGGTATATTGGTAAGGATCTGGTTGCCAGACTCACCGGCGCAAGCTGCCTACGCTGGGCCTTTCAGGCCGGCAACACGACCAAGGTCGGAGAGCCGGGCGGCTCGGGCCTTGATCTGCTCAAGGAGTTCATCCGGCTCAATCAGGGCAAGTTGGAGATCTACAGTAGAGTTGTTCCCTTTGTAACATTCTTTAAAATCAGTATGTTACGAGGACCATTTGGTATCTAACCCTTTGTTTTCTGGTCAGCGACCACCGTGTCAGCCTCATATTCCAATATAACCGATTGATTTTTAAAGACTCGCATCGGGAACAACTCTAGTAACGATGGCTATGCCATTATCGATAAAGATGGCGAACGGTACGAGAATCACGGTCTTGTCTTTGAAGGTACGGTAGTTCACATCACCCTGCGCTGTGACGAAAAACTCTACCGGTTCCGCGACGAGGTCGAATAGCCCTTAAGAAAGAGAATAGAACCATGAAACTATCCATCGGGGACCAGATTGGCCCACGCTGCATCATCAAGGAGGACGGGCAGAAGGTCTACGACGCTATCCATGGCGCGCTGCAAAAGGGTGAAACCGTTACCCTCGACTTCACGGGGGTAAACCAGTTCGCCTCACCCTTTTTCAACTTCGCCATCGGCCAGTTGTTGCAGGACATCGCCGAGGCCGACCTGCACCGCCTGCTGCAGATCGAACGCCTCAACGAAACCGGCAGGCTGGTGGTCGAACGGGTTATCGAAAACGCCGCCAAATACCACGGCGACAAGGATTACCGCAAAATCGTCGATGACATTCTGGAACAGCAGGCCAAGGAGTCGGGCTGATGGCGATCAGCTACACCGTACAAGCCGATGTGGTCGACATCACCGCCGATACCCCTGGAGCCGAGGATGCGTTTCTGGTGGACACCAATGTCTGGTACTGGTTGACCTATCCCAAGGCCAGCCAGAGCGCACGCCCCCCGGTCCCTTACCAGACCTCCGATTATCCCGGCTACACCAACGCCGCTCTCGGCGCGGGTGCGCGAATTTTTCAATCCGGGCTGAGTCTGGCGGAACTGACCCATCTTATCGAAAAAGCGGAACGTGAAATTTACGAAGTCGCCAACGGCCAAATCGGCACCAAGGAATATCGTCATAATCTCCCTGCCGAAAGGGCACGCATGTTTGCGGAGGTTCAGGCCGCAGCGGGCTTGTGACCAGTCTTGCCGAGCCGCTGACGATCACCATCGACGCGCCCACGGCCGACGCCGCGCTGGACCGTCTGCAAACCGAACGGGTCGATGGCTACGATCTCTTTATCCTCGAATCCATGAAGAGCCACGGCCTGGTGCAGGTCATCACCGACGATGGCGACTTTGCCACCGTTCCCCGCATTCAGGTTTTCACCGCCAACCGCAATGTTATTCGGGCGGCCCGCGCGCAAAGGAAGCTGATCACCCGATGACCACCGTCTTCCAGCCTGAACTCACCCTCACCGGTTGGCGGGTCGTGACAAAGCCGTGACACCGGCAATGGATGGTGACCTCTCAAGCAAGCAGGAGGCTGGTATGGGTTATCAGCCGCCCTACACCATCACCCCGGAGATTCTGAGTCGGGTCGCCGAGATCAGCGAGGCCGTCGGGCGGCTGACCGTGCTCACCGATCAGGCCAGGGTGTTGCGGCTGCGGCGCATCAACCGCATCCGCACTATTCGCGGCTCGCTGGCTATCGAGGGCAACACCCTGAGCGAGGCGCAGATAACCGCGATTCTGGAGGGTGAGCGGGTCATCGCCCCGCCCCGCGAGGTGCAAGAGGTGAAAAACGCCCTGGCCGCCTACGACCGCTTCGGGCGTTGGCGGCCGGAGACGGAAGAGGACCTGCTGGAGGCGCACGGTATTCTGATGGCGGGGTTGATCGACGAGGTCGGGATGTACCGGCGCGGTGGCGTGGGGGTCATGGCGGGCAGCCAAGTACTCCACATGGCTCCCCCGGCGGACCGGGTGCCGCAATTGATGGGCGATCTCTTGCAATGGCTGGCCGCAACCGATGCGCATCCGTTCATCGCCAGCTCGGTCTTTCACTATGAATTCGAGTTCATCCACCCCTTTGCCGACGGTAATGGCCGCATGGGACGGCTGTGGCAGGGCCTGGTTCTGGCACGCTGGAATCCCCTGTTTGCGGATATTCCGGTGGAGAGCCTGATCTTCGAGCATCAGGGCGAGTATTACCAGGCGTTGCAGGAGAGCACCGACAAGACCGACTCCGCGCCCTTCGTCACCTTTATGCTGGGGAGGATCCTGGATGCCGTAATCACCTCCGCCCCCCAAGTCACCCCCCAAGTCGGAGAGCTGATTTCGGTGGTCCGGGGAGAAATGGGGCGCGAGGCATTGCAAGCCGCTCTCGGTCTGCTGGATCGCAAATCCTTCCGCGAGCGTTACCTCAAACCGGCCCTGGACGATGGCTCGCTTGAAATGACCATCCCCGACAGGCCCAACAGCCGCCTGCAGAAATACCGCCTGACCGACAAGGGCCGCCGGTGGCTGGCGCGGCATAGCAGGGACTGAGTGGGTCCCCGGAAGGGTTCCCGGGGTCGGGATTTCAGGGCACCTGATCGTTGCGTGAGCCTGAAAGACGGGACTGTCTATTCCCATGCTCACATACCTCGCATCCGGCCACTTCTCGCCGCGCCGAGAATGTAGAATAGGGTGGGATGGGGTATTGGATATCCCCTTCAGGGCGCCTTGAAAGATTCGAGGCGCCCGTGCGGGGCAAACAGGCCCCGCCATTTTTCGAGGTCCCCTTGACTTTCCGGAGCTCGCTATGCCACGCATTACCATTGTCGGATCGGGTTTTGCGGCGCTCACCGCCGTGCGGGCCTTGCGCAAGGCCGCCCCCAGGATGGCGCTCACCCTGGTGAGTCCCAAATCGGAATTCATCTACTATCCGGGCCTTATCTGGGTCCCCACGGGTCGGCGCACCGGGGACGACCTGCGCATTCCGCTGGAACCCTTCCTGCAACGCCTGGGCGTGGCGCATGTGGCCGGGGAGGCCACGGGGCTGGGTGACGGCGGTCGCGTCCTCGAGACCACGGCCGGGCGTATCGAGAACGACGGCCTTCTCATCGGCTCCGGCGGTCGCTATATACAGAAGCTGCCGGGCATCGAGCACAGCATCCTCCCCTGCACGGGTATCGCCGCCGCCCAAGACATCCGCGATCGCCTACAGGCCATGGCCGGTGGGACCATCGCCATGGGCTTCGCGGGCAATCCGCAGGAGCCCGCGGCCATGCGCGGCGGTCCCCTGTTCGAGTTCCTGTTCGGCATCGACAGCTACCTGCGCCGGCAAAACCGCCGCGAGCGCTTCGAATTGGTCTTCTTCACCCCGGCGGAAAAACCCGGCAACCGCCTGGGTCCCAAGGCCGTCGAGGGGTTGCTGGCGCAGATGCGCAAGCGCGGGATCCGCACCCACCTGGGCCACAAGCTCAAGGGCTTTACCCACACCAAGGTGATGACCGAAGGGGGGGAGCTCGAGGCCGATCTGATCCTCTTTATTCCCGGCATGACGGGGAGTCGGTGGTTCGACAATACGGACCTGCCGCGCTCGGCGGGCGGCTTCGTCAAGGCCGACGCACGGTGCCGGGTGGACGGCCTGGAGCGGGTCTATGTGGCTGGGGATGCCGGCAGCTTTCCGGGGCCCGAGTGGATGCCGAAGCAGGCCCACCTGGCGGACTTGCAGGCCAAGGCGGCGGCCGCGAATCTGGCGGCCGAGCTCGCGGGTAAGCAACCCACCGCCACCTATCGGGTGGAGCTGCTGTGCATCGTCGATGCCGACGACCGCGGGATGCTGGTAGCCCGCAACGAAAAGCACAGCCTGGTATTGCCCGCCATGCGCCTCTTCCACTGGCTGAAACGCGGCTTCGAGTGGCGGTATCTGCGCCAATACCGCTGATGCGCGGCGCGGATACGGCGATCTGGGGGGCGTTCTCAATTAGGCCAAATCGCCATAAAAATCAAGTAACTTCCGTAGGATGGGCAGTGAGCGCAGCGAACCGCATCGACTGCGTATCGGTTCACTGATGCGGTTCGTTTCACTTGCCCCGCATCCTACGCGAGTTACCCGC
>JAIZWN010000781.1 GCA_020443945.1 Candidatus Thiosymbion ectosymbiont of Robbea hypermnestra
TGAGTCCTCTGCATTGTGGTTGCGCCCTTCGCAGCTCTTAACTTAGCAACCTGTCCAATTTTTGGGGTCCACTTCACACCACCCCGGCGACACGCCGAGCGGACCACCACAGACAGGGGTGAATGATGAACCCGAGTGCCAGGTTTTCGGCCTATGTAATCCTGCTGGGAGGCTGGCTGCTGGTCAGCGGAGCCGCCGTCGCCTTCACCGTGTACAGCACCACGGAGAGCTACATGGGAGCCGGGACCTTCCATGGTCCGGGGCGGCTTCCGGACTCGGTGCTCTTCGACGTGACGATCCGCAACGTCGCCTTCACCTCGGCGGCGACCTTTGTGACGCCCTTCTTCAATAACGGCGCGCAGGAACCCAACGTAGAGGGGGAGCTCGCGACCTCGTCCAACCCGGATGGATTTTTCAGTGACGGAAAGACCGCGATCAACGAGAACGCGGACGTGGGACCCTTCGATCTCAACGGTACCCCGTTTCTGGTCGGCATCGGCGCCGGCGGCGCCCACCAGGGCGAGCAGATCTCCGTGCTCCTGGACGGCCACACCATGATTATGACGATGGACATCGTCTTCGACATGGGGATCGGGCCCGCGGGTGTCGTGGCGGCCCCCTTCTACGGCACCACCGGAGAGGTGACGCTGCCGCCCTCGATCCAGACCCGGATGGGATTCGAAGGCGGTATCGACCGGGCGGGCTCGCTCACAAGCGGCGACAAGCTGCGCGGCAGGCTCGGAGACTTCGACGGCAACGGGCTCCTGGACGGCGCCATCGTGGTGGCCGGAAACATGCCCCTCGATTCGGTCTTTATGCCGGGAGCGCCCTACGCGCTGATACGCTATTTTGAAACGGACATGCCATACGCGGGGGAGGTCATCGGGAAGCTCCCCGGCACGCCAGGCGACCGGCAACGGCAAGCGGATCAATCGAGCTATCCGTTCCCCACCGCACAAGGCCGCCTGGAGAAACAGTAGGTGGTGCCTTAGATTTGTGGTTTCCGGGATTCGGCGTATATACCCAGGGACAACAAAGTGACGGCGCCACCGCTGACAGGTCGAGCCATTCTGCGTGGTTCGTGCGATCTTCCAATCGTACAGGATTAAAGGGACGGCGATCCGAGGCATCCAATCGAGAGCCGTGTGGTTCCGGGCCTCCGTGCAGAGGGTGCAAAAGTTGGACCTCACAGGTTCTGGTGACTGGCCATCCCTGGCACCTGGGTTCCGGCACTCCCTGCCGGAATGACGGCCAACGGGCGCCTTACCCATGACC
>JAIZWN010000782.1 GCA_020443945.1 Candidatus Thiosymbion ectosymbiont of Robbea hypermnestra
CGCTCGGTGCTCTCCTCTCGCCTGGGCGCGGTTGGGAGGGCTCTGAGGGTGAAAAATAAGGTGAAATGGGGTACTAGAACTTGCCTACCTTTTTGAAGTGTAGTGATGGGTGTTTCGGATTGTCTGTCAGTAAATTGTAATTCCTATAGGCTATCTCCTGGGTATTTCGTGGTAATCCATAAAAGCAACGCCAAAACCTCGTTGTTGCTTTATGCACTACAAACCCCTCAACTTCCTTGCCTGCTTTTCATCAAGTGCTTCTTCGATCAGGAAGTCCAGCCTTCCCGCCTGAGAATCTTTCTCGATCTCTTTATCCCAGGCCTTCCAATCCTGTTCCGAAAACCAATGGGCAAGTTTCCTGTATTCCCCGTGAGGAAGGGTTTTGATTTGGGTTTGAATGTTTTCCGCTGTTTTCATGTGTGAATCCTGTACGATTGGATAACGGCCTCGGCACAATACGGCGATTTGTCGGGGTTCGCAAGCTCACCCCGACCTACCTTGCCGTTGGTCACAAGACAGATTGCGGCAGCTTTTGTTCCGCGACCCGCCGTGCCCGCTGGTCCGCTTCCAGTAGCTGTTCGACCTCCCAGCCCTCGACGCCCTCCCGCGGGAGCCGGTGCAGGGTCTCTCCGACCACGGTTGGGATGTCCATGAAGCCGATCCGCCGATGCAGAAAGGCGTCCACCGCTACCTCGTTGGCCGCATTGAGAATGATGGGGCAGGTGCCACCCTGGTTTGCCGCCTCGTAGGCGAACGCCAAACAGGGAAAACGCTCCGGGTCCGCCGGCCGGAAGTCGAGCCTGTGCACCGCGAGCAGATCGAGGGCGCCGACCCCGGAGGCTATGCGCTCGGGCCAGGCCAGGGCGTGGGCGATGGGGGTGCGCATGTCCGGATTGCCGAGCTGCGCCAGTACCGAGCCGTCCCGGTATTGCACCAGGGAGTGGATCACGCTCTGGGGATGCACCAGGATCCGCACCCGCTCGGGACGGGTGTCGAACAGCCAGCAGGCCTCGATGAGCTCCAGGCCCTTGTTCATCATGGTCGCCGAGTCCACCGAGATCTTGCGCCCCATGTCCCAGTTCGGATGGGCGCAGGCCTCCTCGGGCGTGACCCCCGCCAGGGCCTCCAGGGGCGTACCCCGGAAGGGCCCGCCGGAGGCGGTCAGCAGGATCCACTCCACGCCCAGGTCATCGAGGCCGCTGCCGTGACTGAAATCCCTGGGAAGGCACTGGAACACCGCATTGTGTTCGCTGTCGATGGGCAGAATCTCGGCGCCGGTATCCGCCACGGCTCGCATCAGGAGGGAGCCCGCGACCACCAGGGCCTCCTTGTTGGCCAACAGCAGGCGCTTGCCCGCGCGCGCGGCCGCCAGGGTGGGCAAAAGACCGGCGGCGCCGACGATGGCCGCCATCACATAATCCACCTGGGGCAAGGCCGCTACGGATGCCAGGGCGTCCGTTCCCGCGAGCACCTCCGGCGGTTGCGCCATCCCCGCCAGTCGCCGCTTCAGCTCGCCGGCCGCCGCCGGGTCCGCCATCACCGCATACTCGGGGCGATGGCGACGACACTGCGCGGCCAAGCCTTCGGCATCCCGATTGGCGGTCAGGGCGACGATGCGGAAGCGCTCCGGATGGCGCGCGACCACATCCAGGGTGCTGACACCGATGGAGCCGGTGGAGCCGAGCAGGGTGATGCCGATCATCCTTGTAAGAAGATTTGTCCGCGAATGAACGCAAATAAACGCAAATTGTGGCCGATTTGCGTTGATTCGCGTTTATTTGCGGAAAAAAACAATTCCATGGAAGTGCACCGCATCGCATAGGTGGGAGTCAGGAATAACTCCCAACTGGAATCGGCCGCTAATGGACGCAACCTGTTCATTGATCACACCCAGATTATGCAGCAGGCTACTTAGCCCGTAGTAGGATGCAGTCTACGCGCTGGCTTTCGTTCCTCAACCCAACCCCTAGTGCCCCGTTTCACCTTATTTTTCGCTCTCAGCGCGGCGAGAAGCGGCCAGCCGCGAGGCGCGTGAGCGCA
>JAIZWN010000783.1 GCA_020443945.1 Candidatus Thiosymbion ectosymbiont of Robbea hypermnestra
ACGGTGCGGTGGCGCCGGCAACGCCAAGAGCCGTCCGAGACCACGGCAGAATTCTTCGTGGCTTGGTGTGAGAACACGGAAGGCGGTGACCCACCGACAAGTGTATGGGTTTGCTGTATTTGATTTTCGGGGGATTCGGTTAATTGAGAACACCCCCTAGGGACTTTGAAGAGATGTCAATTGCAGATTTCGGGAAATGAGTCGGCGTTCCATGCCGTCAATGGCGGAGCCGGGGTTTTTATCCGTAGCGGCTGGTCGTTCCTGATGGCCGTTCCGGTAAGGTAATTGAGGTCACAGCTGACCGTTGCTTCGGGATCGAGGGTATCGAAGGAGTGGGAGGTAAAACCCGCAACGATGAACCGATTGTCCCGATAGGCTATGGTAAGCCGGTGTCTCCATCGGTTGCGTCCGATCGCTTGGTTCCCGGATTCGATGAGGATGGAGCCGCGTTTATTCAATTGGATTGCCGCCCGGGTACCAGCCAGTCTTCCCTGCCAGGCGAGGTCTTTTACGTGTACCGACAAGGTCCGCTCTCCCTCGGCCGTGGACAGGTAAATCAGCAGGTCGATCCCGTTTTCCGTGTCCGTTTCGAGCAGCAGGGCCCGATCCTTGGTGTGATCGCCATTCCAGTCGGCGGTGACCACATCGATCACCCGGCCCGGACTGACACGGATATCCCCGGCATATACGGCGGTGAAGCCACCCATCCAGCCGATAACGAGTAACAGTAGCGCACCCTTGAACCTTTTCATAATCCACCGCTTACCAGCCACCCAAAAATAACGTGAGCGGATATTTTGTTAACCGCAAAGGCGCAAAGGACGCAAAGTTTTTTGTTGGTATGACCTTGAGTAAGGATCGAACCGCAGAGACACTACAGATCCAATCTGGTCCGCACAGCGGACCCTACATTTACTCTTTGCGTCCTTTGCGCCTTTGCGGTTCTGACTTGTTTTTTGGGGGGGGCGCCGCGGCACACCGCCGTGTGGTCGGGAAACGACGGCGCGCCACGGGTCCGGGGCGAGCTCAGCCGGAGTTCGCCTTGATGAAATCGATTGCCTGTTGAACGGTGGTGATCTTTTCGGCTTCTTCGTCCGGGATTTCCGTCTCGAATTCCTCTTCCAGGGCCATTACCAGCTCGACGGTGTCCAGGGAGTCGGCGCCCAGATCGTCCACGAAGGAGGCATCGGAGGTTATTTCCTCTTCTTTGACTCCCAGTTGGTCGACTACGATCTTTTTTACTCGTGCTTCGATGTTGCTCATTGTGCTTTTTCCTCACGGATTAAACAGATGGCCCCGCTTTTGGGGCACGCGGTATTTTATATCCGTTACACAGAGATTTTCTGCCTTCCATAAAAGCCGGAAGTGACGGATATGTTCGGAATCGGTTCGGGATAGGAGCGCCTTGCATTGTTCAAGGCGCCTTGTGCGCGACGGCCCGCGAGAAGAGGGTCACGCCATGTACATTCCGCCATTGACGTGAATGGTCTCGCCGGTGATGTAGCCGGCCGGCCCGGAGGCGAGAAAGGCCACAGTCGCGGCGACTTCCTCCGGAGTGCCGATGCGTCCCACGGGTATGCCGCTTCCCAGGCGTTCGCGCTGCGCCGGGTCCAATGCCCGCGTCATGTCCGTATCGATGAATCCGGGGGCCACGCAGTTGACGGTGATTCCCCGGGAACCGACTTCTAGCGCCAGGGCTTTGGTGAAGCCCATCATACCAGCCTTGGCGGCGGCATAGTTGGTCTGCCCGATGTTCCCCATCACGCCGACTACGGAGGAGATGTTGATGATCCGCCCCTTGCGCGCCTTCATCATGCCGCGCAGACAGGCCCGGCTCAAACGGTAGATCGAGCTCAGGTTGGTGTCGATCACTTCGTCCCACTGGGCGTCCTTCATCCGCATGAATAGGTTGTCGCGGGTGATGCCGGCGTTGTTGACCAGGATTGTCGGGGCACCCAGACCGTCGCCCAGCTGTTTCAGGGCGTCGTCGATCGAGGTCTGGTCGGTGATGTTCAGGGCCAGACCCAGGCCCTGGTATCCCTTTTCCCGCAAGCCTTGGTCGATGCGGGCCGCGCCTTCTTCGGTGGTTGCGGTACCGGCTACGCTGGCCCCCGCCTCGCCGAGGGCCAGCGCGATCGCCTGCCCGATTCCTCTGGATGCGCCCGTTACCAGCGCGATTTCACCTTTGAGCATTGCAATCACCTTACGAGCTGTCATCCGGCCTCCGGGAACGCGCCCCCGAGGACCTGTTTGTCGATTAACACCGCTATTTTTGTCCGTGGATTCGAAATCACAGGTAACAAACTCAAAGCACCACGTCGAGCGCGACGACCGCGATATCGCCCGCCAATCCCCGGATGGCCTCTTTGCCCTTTTCCGGATTTCGACAGCCCAGAATCAACCGATGACCTTTAGCCGCAAGCTGCTTGACGAGTTCTAATCCGATCCCCCTGTTCGCTCCCGTGACAAGAATCCTTTTGACCCTTTTCACCTATTTTCCTCCGGTTGATAAAGTCCGGGTACAGGTGTGCCGGCCGGCTCAGTACACCAGCAATACGGAGCCCCAGGTGATGCCGCCCCCGAAGGCCTCCATGAGCACGGTCTGGCCGCGGCGGATGCGTCCATCCCGTATCGCGAGGTCGAACGCCAGGGGGATGGACGCGGACGAGGTGTTGGCATGTTCGCCCACCGTGATGATGACCCGGTCCAGGGGCACCTTCAACCGACGCGCGACGGCCTGGATGATGCGGAAGTTGGCCTGATGCGGCACCAGCCAGTCGAGCTCCGACTTCTGCATACCATTGGCCTTAAGGGTCTCTTCGACCACATCGGAAAGGCTGGTAACCGCTACCTTGAACAGCTCGTTTCCCCTCATCTCGATGTAGGAGTTCCGCGTGCGGTCGCCGACCCCGCCGGGAACCTGGAGTATGTCCGTATAGGCGCCTTCCGCGTGGAGGTGCGAGGAGAGGATGCCCGGCTCCGACCCGACCTCTACTACCACGGCCCCCGCGCCGTCGCCGAACAACACGGCCGTGTCGCGATCCTGCCAGTCGACGATGTACGAGAGGATCTCGGCACCGACGATCAGCGCGCGCTTGATGCCGCCGGTACGGATGAATTGGTCTATCATCCCGAGGGCATAGACGAAGCCCGTACACCCGGCCACTATATCGAAGGCGCAGCAATCCCGAATACCCAGGCGCCGCTGCAAAAAACAGGCGGTGCTGGGGAAGACCTGGTCCGGCGTGGTGGTCGCCACCACGATGAAATCGAGCGTCGCGGGATCGATGTCGGCAGCCGCCAGCGCCCGGCGGGAGGCGACCTCCGCCAGCCGGCTGCAGCGCTCACCTTCGGCGACGATATGACGTTCGCGGATCCCGGTACGCTCGCGGATCCACTCGTCGGAGGTATCGAGCATCGCCTCCAGATCCTGGTTGGTCAGGACCTTCTCGGGCAGGTAGGCGCCGGTGCCGACAATGCGCGTATAGGACCTCACGCCTGCGCCTCCCGCCGTTCCGCCTCCAACTGCCGCGATACCTGCCGGGCGATGCGGTCCGGGATATTGCTGTAGATCTCCTTCTCCGCGATGTGGATCGCGTTCTCGAACGCCAGGCGGTCGGCCCCGCCGTGACTCTTGATGACGATGCCTTTCAGTCCCAGCAGGCTGGCCCCGTTGTAACGCCGGGGATCGAAGGCGCGGCGGAAGCTCTTGAGCACCGGCATGGCTACCAAGCCCGACAAGCGCGTCAAGGTATTGCGCCTGAAGCGCGACATGAGGACGTGACGCACCAGCTTGGCAACCCCTTCGCTCGCCTTGAGGGCGACATTGCCCACAAAGCCGTCGGACACCACCAGGTCCACGTCACCCACATAGATATCGTCGCCCTCCACATAACCGATGTAATTCAGGGTACTGCCGGCCAGGCGCTCATGGGCCTGTTTGACCTGCTCGTTGCCCTTGATCTCCTCCTCCCCGATGTTGAGCAACCCCACCTTCGGGGCCTCGATACCGGACACCGCCGTCACCAACTCGCTCCCCATGACCGCGAACTGAAACAGATGCTCCGCCGTACAACCCACGTTGGCGCCCAGATCCAGCATATGGGTCTGCCCCCCCAGGGACGGCACGGCGGCGATGATCGCCGGTCGGTCCACCAGCGGCAGCATCTTGAGCACGAACCGCGCGGTCGCCATCAGGGCGCCCGTATTGCCGGCGCTGACACAGGCATTGGCCGCCCCGCTCTTGACCAGATTCAACGCCGCCCGCATAGAAGAATCCTTCTTGTTGCGCAAGGCGCTGGAGGGGGGCTCGTCCATCCCGACCGCTTGGGAGGCGTGATGAACCCTCAGGCGATCCCCGAAATCGGCGCCCCCGAGGTGTTGGACAATCGCCTCCTCCCGCCCCACCAGGATCAAGGCCGCCTCATCGGTTTTGCGCAGAAACTCCAGGGCCGCGGCGGTGACCACCTCGGGACCGTGGTCACCCCCCATGGCGTCGAGGGCAATGGTCAGACGCTCGGACAAAATAAACTCACCCGTGGGTTCTGAGGAACCAGGAAAGAGGAGCGACGGCTAGCCGTCGTTCTTATCCACCACCTTGCGGCCGCGATAATAGCCGTCCGGGGATACATGGTGACGACGATGGGTTTCGCCCGTCGTGGAATCCGCCGCGAGCGTCGGCCCGGACAAGGCATCGTGGGAACGCCGCATGTCCCGCTTGGAAGGAGTCTTTCTATTCTGTTGGACCGCCATGGTTACCTCTGACTGACTTGTAGTGGACGGTGGTTAAGGCGTGTTGACAATTTAATGTGCAGAATATTCTGAAATAGGGTACTCGTCACGGGTCACCCATCACCGGACACCGACTCGGCGAGCACGGCAAAGGGACTCGCTCCGGCAGACCCTCTTGGTACGGCATTCACATCCGCGACATACCGCCCGCACACCACCGGCTCGTGCATCGGGATCTGAGGCAGCGCCAGGAGCAGCTCATCCTCCACCAGATCGCCGGGCCGGATCGGCTCATCGCCCACCGGCAGGGGATCATAGCGTTCCGGCAATCGGCGTTCCTCATCGACGCCCGAGACCAGCGCCAGCCAGGTATCGGTCTCGACCCGGTGCTCCAGCGCCTCCAGACAACGTTGACAAGACAACCGCAGGGTTGCGACCACCTCGCAACGCAACACCCCCCGCCCTGCCTCGTCGCGGGAAAACGCCAGCCGGAACCCGACATCCCCCGCCGCATCCAGCAGCAGACCGCGCAACCGGGGCAAACCCGACAAGGGCAGACGACCCGCGAAGACCGCGCCCTTGTCTACGGCCCGCCAAGGATCCAACAGACTCGGAAGTACCGGGGACATAAATTTTCAAATTATATAGAGGGAAAACCCATCTGCCAAAAATAATCCACCCCTCCGCAGGAGGGTGTCACACAGGCACATTCATGGGCTTTTGCGACGCGGAATCGGAACATGGCGATTTCCCGTTTCCGCCCTGTTCAACGACTTGCCGCCGTTGAACAGGACGGTGCATCCCGGCATCGCGGACGGGTTTCGATGCGTGACCGGAGCCGGGCTCGAGGGGGCCGGGTACTATTGGAGATGGTCCACGATTGCATGGGCGGTCTCTCGCATCAGGCTGCCGCCCTCTTTCAACCCGTTCGCCAATGATCGGGCCTGGGTCGCTTCCGACAGGCGGCCGTTTCCCGCGTTATCGCGCTCCGCGTTCGATGCCGCGTCGATCCTGCTCGCCTGTTGCACCAGGGTATCCGCCGCCATACCCAGCTCATAGGAAACCATGCGGGCGGTCCAGCCGTCGATCGTCTTGTTTGCCTCCAGGTCTTTAGCCAGGCGGGAAAGCGAGTCACGCGCCCGTTCCAGGGCGCTACGGATTCCGGATCTGCCGCGCCGGTCGAGGAATCCCGCATTCTTCAATCGGAAGAGCCCGGCGTCCAACCCATCTCTGTTCGTATCCAGGAATGCCCAGGTGCGTTCGATCCGCGCGCGCAGGGCCGGTGTCGGGAGCAGAGAGATTCGTGGCCGCTCTTTGGCAATGACATGCCCCTGCTCGTCCGGATGGCTGCGCACCACAATGGCGCGGGCCGCCTGGGTCTCGTTCAGATCGACCACCTGGTGTGGAACCCCGGGCGGGACGAACAGGAACCCCCCCGCCCTCGACGGCTTTTGACCCGTGAGGACCGCGGGCGGGGTCCGGCTCAGGGTAATCCCCTGCTTTCCCGGAGGCGTCGGGGGTTCGGGAGCGGCCGTCGCCGGTTGGACGAGGCCGACGCAGAAGAAGAGGAGGGCGCACAGGTGGCCGCTAACCTGGCTGGGATGTAGTCGCATCTCGGTGCTCCGATTCGTCATTCCGGCAGGGATCGCCGAAATCCGCCGTGCCGGGCGGAGGCAGTAAAAACGGTGGTGGCTATTATCAGGGAGAGTGTTTCCGACATATCTATTTACTCCGTCTATTGTCAGGGCCACCGAATAATCATCACGGTCGAAACAAAGGCTTGGCCGGGAGGTCGCTGGAGTGTGGAAACGAGTGGTGGCTGGTTTCTTATGGAAAATGAGCGCCGACACCAAGAGCGGGCATCGGCGGTTTCCACAACTTGCCATCCCTGGCACCGGCAAGTTCCGGGGTCCCACCCGGAACGACGGGGTGGTGGCAGAGGCGATGCCGGGAGCCGCCCACCCCTGGGACCGCCGGCGTCTCGCCGGCACAGATTGGTAGGATGGGCAAAGCCAGCGCCTGGCAGGATGGTTCGGGGTTCCGGTCATGCCACGGGGGTTTACAAACCGCGGTGACCTGTTGGATGCCCAAAGCGCGCCGCGTGCCCATTGAGCCATAATCGGGGACCGGAATCGATAGCCGCTTCAACTTCTTCTACTTTGTTGAATCCAATAGACACCTCTGCGTATACGATGGAGTTAATATATAGCGTGTTTGTTCGGCTATAGGTTTCTAATGTACTTTCCGACCAATCAGCCCAGTTCTTATCATCGGTAAATAAGTCCAATAAAACACAGGAATCTATCAGTATGCCATTCATCATAATTCTCTTGTGGGCACCTTGAAAAATTCAAGGTGCCCGCACGGGCAGGGATGCCCCGCCATTTTTAATGACTAAAGTATCAACCACAAGCTTCATATATACAACTATACAACTGTACCTTCTCCTGCCCTCACGTCAAGCGCCTGACGGTTTGGCTCAGGCACCCAATGCCGTGTAGCACTGAGCTCGGGTAGGATGGGCAAAGTGAGCGCCCGGCAGAATGGTCGAGCGTTCCGGTCAGGCCACGGGGTCTGCGAACCACGGTGGCTTGCAAGTCGTAGGGGCGAAAAATCTTTCGCCCCTACGGGTAGCAAGCATCTGTTTTACAAGAATTTATCATTCGGTAGCCCTGGCTGGCATAGACTCGCACCTGCCTGCAAGTGTCAGGATATGTTAAGCTCCTCTCGATGGACTCGATGGATCCGCAGCCGGTAGTGTTGTAGTTTTGTGATCTGTGATGCGTGAATCCGCAGATTACGCAGATTCTCGCCGATGAAAAAATGCGGTAATCCGTGAAAACCGGCGTAATCTGCGGACAACCATGATGGTGAGGGGAGGTCTCTACGCCAAATCCCGGAAACCACAAAGCTAAGACACTACCGAATACTTTATACATGGTCTCTGGCCTGGAAACGAGGCGAGAACGAGCCCAAAATTCACGCGGTGGTATTCTGACTTTGTTGTTGCCGGGTAGAGGATACTTTGATTAAGTCCCATGGTACGGAATTTTTCAAGGCGTCCCATATTCTGTAACAACACAGTTAGAACACCACCATTCACGCCTCGTCAGGAGGTACTCATGCACAAGGCAAAAATCGCGAGTAGCCTGGACGAACAGACCCTTGATCGCCTCGTCCACCAACGTATCTACCTCAGCAGAAGCTGCACTATTCGGGAAACCGTCGAGGAGAAGTTGCAACGCTTTGGCGGTAGCAGGCTCGCGCGTGAATGCGGCAAACTCGATCCTGAGTTCGAGCAGGCCATGGCCGACGAGGGTATCGCCGGAGACCTTTCTGAATGGCCCGAATACTGAGAGGCGACATCCGTTGGGCGAATCTCGATCCAACACGTGGACACGAACAAGGCGGCAATAGGCCCGTTCTCATACTCAGCCAAGACGTCTTCAATCAGCGATCCGGCACGGTCATCGCCGTAGCCATAACCAGTCAACCTCAGAGGGCAGGTTTTCCCCTCACCCTTGAGCTGCCGGCCAAGGGGCTCCCCAAACGCTCTTGGGCCAAGATCAGCCAGATCCGCACCCTATCCGTTGAGAGAATTGGCGCCGGAATAGCCAAGGCATCCGACGAGGACCTTGCGCATATTATTGATGGCCTCAACGAAATCATGGGGGCGTAACAAGACGAGACCTGAGCCGACCAAACCGGCCCGTAAAAGCTGGGGTTCGTTCCTCGACCCAGCCTACTGCCTGCAACCCTTTTCAGACAGCTTATCAGGCTTTGATGGCCTCGAAGATGTCCAGATAGTGTTGCGCCGGCTCGGCCCAGGAGTTGTCCGTGTGCATGCCGTTGAGCCGCAGCTGCCGGAAGTATTCCGGGTAGTGGAACCAGAGCCGGATGGCCCGCCCCAGGGCGGATTCGAGCCCTTCCGGGGTCGGGTCGTCGAACAGGAAGCCGGTGACCTCCTCGAAGGCTTTGTCCGCGTAGTTGGCGTCGAAGACGCTGTCCACCAGTCCGCCCACCCGGCGCACGACCGGCACCACGCCGTAGCGCATGGCGATCATCTGGGTCAGTCCGCAGGGCTCGTAGAGGCTGGGGACGACCAGGATGTCCGCCCCGGCATGGATCTGGTGGGAGAGCTCCTCGTCGTGACGGAGCGCCAAGTGGCAGTCGGTATTTCCCTCGGTTTGGCGCGCGATTTTCTGAAACAGCTCCTCGATCCAGGGCTCCGAGGCGCTCCCGAGCAGGACCGTCTGGCAGCCGTTCCCGAGGGCGTAGTGGATGGCATGGCCCATCAGCTCCACGCCCTTCTGGCGGTCGAGCCGGCTGACGATGGCTACGATCGGCTTGGCGGCCTCCGCCAATCCCAGCCGCCGGCGCAGATGCCGTTTGTTGCGGGCCTTTCCGGGCAGGTTCTCCGGGCCATAGCTGTGGACGATGTGGGGATCGGTCCGGGGGCTCCAGGTGTCCTCATCGATGCCGTTGAGCACGCCGTGGAACTTGTGTCCGTGGATATGCAGGGTTTCCTGCAATCCCAGGCCCTGCTCCGTGTGCAGGAGCTCCCAGGCATGGCGGGGGGAGACGGTGGTGACGGCGTTGGCGTAAACGATCGCGCCCTTGAGGAGGTTGACGGCGTGCGGGTTGTCTTGGTCGAGCAGCCGCGCGCGGGTCATCAGCCGGGCGGGGTCCAGGCCCGCGGCGCGTAGCGGATATTCCCCCGCGATCCCCTGGTAGGCCGGGTTATGCAGGGTGTGGCAGACCCGCGGACGGTCGAGCCCCAGGGCCTCATAGACCTCCCAGCGCAGCACCGACAGGAGGGCGGTATGCCAGTCGTGGCAGTGAATGATGTCCGGCTGTCGGCCCGTCTTCAGCAGGAATTCGAGGACGGCCCGGGAGAAGAAGGCGAAGCGCCCCGGATCGTCCACCTCGCCGTAGATGCGTCCCCGCCGGAAGAACCCGTGATCGGAATCGGGGTCGATGAAGCAGCAACGGATCCCATCCAGGGTGCCGGATTCGACCCGGCAGGGCAACCACTGGTCGTAGAAGGGAACCCGCAGCTCCTCGCAGACCCGTTGCCGGTCCTCCACGAGCTCCAGCCGCAGGCAATCGTATTTGGGCAGGATGACCTCGACCTGGTGGCCCTGTCTGGTCAGCTCCCGAGACAGGCCGTGGATGACGTCTCCGAGCCCCCCCACCTTGGCGACGGGTGCGCATTCGGCGCCGACTTGAGTGATATACATGACCTTTCGCCTTGGCCGGTGAGGCCCTGCTGATTAATCCTGTGAATCCTGTCCGATTGGAACTCGGTCGGGAACCTTCGGAACGGGATCGCTGCATATTGGGCATTACCCGGTTTGGCTCTCTGATCGGTCCGGGTCGTGGTCGCGCGGGAATCCGCCGAAGTGCTCCAGGTCCAGGTTCGGGAATAGGTTGTCCATGCCCTCCAGCGCGGCGAGCTCTTGGTCCGCGATCCCGCCGCCGCGCAAGGCCCCGGTCAGGAAACGGAAGCGGGCCAGCTGCGCGCGCAGACGGGACTCGCAATAGGCCGACCCGCCATTCCGCCCCAGGTGGAAAACCCAATCCGAGCTTTGCGCCAGCAACAGGGAGCGGGCCGCCTGCCGCAACAGCCGGGAGGTCTGCTCCCGATCCGGCAGCCGCGCCCGGTCCGCGACCAGCGCCTGAAGCTCCCCCGCCGCCTGGTGCAGATGCAGATAGACCCACCCGGTGTCCGGGCGCAGCCAAGTACCATTATAGCCATGCTCGCCCCAGCTGGAGGGCGCGGGGTGAATCCCCTCCGCGGTCCCGTGCCGGCGCAGGTGCTCGCCCAGGGTCACGGGTCGTATATCCCGCGCCGCGTCGAGGCAACGGATCAGGCCGTCGATAAAGGCCGGTCCCTCGAACCACCAATGCCCGAACAGTTCGGCGTCATAAGGCGCGACGATCAGGGGGGGGCGGGCGGCGAAGGACAGGGAGGCGAACAACCGGCGGCGACCCGCGACAAATCGCCGCGCATCCCGCGCGGCCTGCGCCAGAGCCGCCGCGGGCTCGTAGGGTGCCTTGGCATCGGACCCGCCGGTGACGCGGTGGAACTTCAGCCCCGTGGGCGCGGCCGCGACCCCGGGGGGGAGGAAGTCCGCCAGCAGCTCCGCGTCGCCCTCATAGCCGAGATCCCGGTGGTACTCGCGGTACAGCGGGTGACCGGGATACCCGACCGTGGGGCTCCAGAGCTCCCGCGCCGAGTCCGGGTCCCGGCCGAAGACCGCGATCCCACCGGCCGAGCAGGGTGCGTAGACGCCATGGCGCGGACGGGGCGTTGCCTGTTGCAACCCATGGGCATCGAGGACCACATAGCGATAACCGGCTCCGGCCACCGCCTGCTCGAGACCGGGATAATAACCGCACTCCGGCAGCCAGAGCCCGTCCGGCGCCCAACCGAAGGTGGCCCGGAAATAATCCCGCGCCACCCGCAGCTGGGCGCGCACCGCCATCGGCCGACTGCGCAGCAGGGGCAGGTAGCCATGGGTCGCCGCCGTAGTCATGAGTTCGACCAGACCGCTCTGCGCGAGCGCGGCGAAGGCGGCGACAAGATCGCCGTCGAGCTCCTCCAGATATAAGGCCCGCAGGCGATCCAGGCGCCGCCCATAAAAGCGCGCGAGCGACCGGCGCGCCGGATCCAAACGCGATCCCCCGGTCAAACGCTCCGCCAACCGGCCCAGGCGGTCGAGATAATCCAGATAGCGCCCCGCCAGCAGGGGATCGGCGAGCATACACAGCAGGGTTGGGGACAGGGAGAGCGTGAGTCGGAACCGGGACCTGCGTGCGGCCGCCTCCCGGAGCAACCCGACCAGCGGCAGATAGACATCGGTAACCGCCTCGAACAGCCAGTGCTCCTCCAGACACCGGGGATGCTCCGGATGGCGAACGAAGGGCAGATGCGCGTGCAGCAGCAGCGCCAGATGGCCGGGCACCCTCACCCTTGGAGGAGGTCGCAAAAGCCCATCCCTGGGCTTTGCGACTGGCGAATCGGAAAATGACGATTTCCCGATTCTTTCCGGTTCAACGGCTGGCCGCCGTTGAACCGGGCGGTCCATCCCTGGACCGCGTCGGGTGTCGCCAAAAGCGACACCCTCCCTTATCCGGCGGTTTCCCACCGCGGCGGCGGGCGCCCGTCGATGGCAAGGGACAGCCGCGCCGGGTCGCCGATCGAGCAACGGGCATAAAAACGCCCGTCGCTATCCACCGGCACCGGCTGGCCCAGCAGATCAACCGTAGAGCCCGGCGGGGCCTCTCCCTGCACAATCAGTTCCGCCCGTATCCCGTCGGACGGGGATAACCCCAAGCCCCCCAACACCGCGCTGGACAGGGCCGCCCGCGGATCATAGAAGGGCCCCGGCATCTCGGCCCCGGCCGGCGACACACCCGGGTCCGGCGACGACGGCAGCAGAGGCGGCGGCATAGCCGCCAGGTCGGCGTCGAAAAGGGCCTCCTCGGTCATCGGCTCCGGGCGGGGCGCAAAATCGCCGGGAACACCCGCCGGAACCCCCGGTCCCCGGTCCTCCGATCCCCCGTGGACGGGCGTCTCCCCCAGAGACGGAAAATGCCCCGGCAACGGGATATCCGGCATGAGTTCCGGTCCCCGGTCCCCCGATCCCCCGTGAACGGGCGTCTCCTCCAGAGACGGAAAATGCCCCGGCAACGGGACATCCGGCTCCAGATCCGGGAAGACGGGATAAAGGGACCCGCCGACGGCCGCCAACGCCGCCTCTACCGGAACGTCATCAAACCCCTCCGGCTCCTCCGCCGGTCCGCAGGCCACATTCCGGATCGGCCCAATCTCCAGGACGGGCGCGACGCACGGTGCCGGGGGATTCCGATCCGCCGGCCGAATCCGATTCGAACGTGCCAACAAAAGCCAACCCCCCGTCTCCGACTCCAGACCCAGCTCGCAGATATACTCGGCGCCATCCCCGCGCAGAACAAAATCGCTCTGGCCACCCGCCTCCGAATCATCGGTCCCCTGCGGAACATTTGCAACCACCTCGGTCCGTCCGTCCGGGTCCAGGCGGCACAAACGCAGGACCCGGCGCGGCTCCGACCCCTCACCGGGAAACAGGTCACGGGCCTCGGCAAGGGTCTGCGGCGTCACATACCACTGGGCCTGGAGATGCTCCGGGTCCCGGTCATACAACACTAAGGCCGTCCGTTCGAGCCGGGGCGCGAACTCCCGTGAAATCCCCTCCGCGAGCGCCCGCAACCCCCGCGCATCCGCCCCCCCCCCCCGTCCCCCCGGGGAGGATGCAGCCCCCCCCCCCCCCCCCCCGCATCCCCGTCTCCCCGCTTATCGGCCTCGTATCCC
>JAIZWN010000784.1 GCA_020443945.1 Candidatus Thiosymbion ectosymbiont of Robbea hypermnestra
TTGAGTCCTCTGCATTGTGGTTGCGCCCTTCGCAGCTCTTAACTTAGCAACCTGTCCAATTTTTGGGGTCCACTTCAGCGTTCAAACCCTCGTCCAACATTCCAATAGGACAGGATTAACAGGATGTCCAGGATTAACAGGATTTTTTCTTGAGTTTCCTGGAACTTGAGCTACACGGTTACATGCTTGCCGAAGTCAATCAGCAGTCCGTCATCAATTTGTGTTGCGACATTGATTCCCCCTCTCCCCAACCCCTCTCCCGCCAGGGGCGAGGGGCTTTTGGCCGGAGCGAGCCTTCGCGTTTTCATCCGGGCCAGGAGAATGCCGGTGAGCGAACCGCATCATTTCTCGGTGCGGTTCGCGTCCACTTCCTGGCGCCGTCCTGCAAGACCTACCACGCTCACCGCACCCTACGATTCCAGATTCCGGCTTCCCAGCCGGAATGACGGCTTGGTGTTTTTTAGCATGTGCCGCCGGATACAGATGCCGGCGGTGCGGGGGCGGGCGCAGGCCTCGTAGCGCCCGGCGGGGGCGCAAGCGCAAACGCGGGGAGACCCGGAGTGGCCGCTGCCGAAGGTAGAGGGCGGCGGCCAGGAAGATGGGGATTCCCACCAGCAACGGCAGCCACCCAGCCGCATCCATCGGTAACTGGTGCGGGCGGAACGGTAGCCACAGGGCCGGCAGCAGCAGGGCCCAACCCGCCAGGGCCGGCGCCGGCGGCAGGTCTCCCGCGGGGGCCTTGCGCCACAGTAGCCACAGCATCCGGGCCATCAGCAATACGGCGCCCACCGCCGCCGCCAGTAGTAGTCCGGCCAGCTCGGCGCCGGTTCCGATCAGGCCCTCCGCCAGCAGCGCCTTGGCCGCCGCGCCGCCGGTCAGCGGCGCTCCCGCCAGGGCCAGGGCCAGCAGGGCCATGCCGCCGAATAGCCAGGGCCGTGCCCCCGCCCGTTCCCACAGGCCCACGCCGAGAAACAGGGCGCCCTTGACTAACAGGTGATGCAGGGCGAACAGGCTCAAGGCGGTCACGATGCCCGGCGCCTGTTCCGGATGGCTGAGGGCCACGCCGAATCCCGCCGTGATGACCCCCATTTTGGCCACGCTGGAATAGCCCAGTATCCGGCGCGGGCAAGGCTGCGCGACCCCGGCCAGTATCCCCAGGGCCACGCCGGCAATGCCGACCCACAGCAGCACGGTTCCCCAGCCCGCCAATCCCGGTACGCCCGGCGGCAGAAACCGCAGCCAGCCCAGCAGGCCGGCGCTGATCATGGGGCCGCTCAGCACCGCCGCGGCGGCGGCCGGCGCCAGGGCGTAGGCTCCGGGCAACCACCAGTGCAGCCCCGGCAGCGCGAGCTTGATGCCGAACCCGAGCAGCAGCAGGGGTACCGCGGGAGCGGGCAGGGGTCCGATCAGGTCCGCAAGGAGTAAGGATTCGGATTGGGACGCCAGGAGGACCAGGGCGGCGAACAGGGCCAGTTCCCCCAGCAGGGTCCAGATCAGGTAGATACGACCCGCCCGGCGCGCCCGCTGGCTGCGCCGTTGGGCTACCAGTCCGTAGGCGGACAGGCCCATCAGGGCGAATCCGAGGTAGAAGGTGAGGGTGTCGCCGGCCAGGATCAGCAGGAAGTTGCCGCCCATGGCCGCCAGGAACCAGAGCTGAAAGCCGCGCCGCCCTTCACAGGTTCCCGGCAGCGCCGCGGCAACCACGCCGGCGGCCAGCCAAAGCAGGGCGCTGAACAGCAGAAAGGAGCGTCCGGTTTGGTCCAGGAGCAGATGCGTACCCAGCAGCAGCCACGGCAAGTCGAGGGTTGCGTCCAGGGGTACCAGCCAGGCGACCGCCAGGGCCGGCAGCGCCGCCGCCGTGCTCAGCCAGCGGCGGGCGAGGGCGAAGGGGGCCAGAATCAGGGGGGTCAGCCAGGCGGCCAGCAGTAAGGTTCCGTTCATTGGCGGTATTCGCGTTCCGCGATCAGCTCGGCCCATTCCAGGGGGCTGTAGGGCGCGGCCGCGAACAGGCCGACCGCCAGCGCCAGTACGGCCGTCGCCACGGGGGGCCAGAGCAGGTTGCCGGTGGTTTCCAGGCGCCCGTCATAGACCTGGGCCGGCTGCCATGGGGCGCCCGGTGTCTTGAACCAGGCCCGGTATAGGATGGGCAGGAAATAGGCCGCGTTGAGCAGGCTGCTGGCCACTAGCACCGGCAGTACCCAGGCGGCGGCGCCGGCCGCTACCGCGCCCAGGCCCAGGTACCATTTGCTGACGAAACCGGCCACCGGCGGGATGCCGATCATGCCCAGGGCGCCGACGGTGAAGGCCAGGGTGGTGCCCGGCATGCGCCGGCCCACGCCGTCCATTTGGCTGACCCGGTGGATACCCAGGGTCTCGGCGTAATTGCCGGCGGCAAAGAAGAGGGTGATCTTCATCACTCCCTGGTGCACCAGGTGCACCAGGCCGCCGATGGTGGCCAGGGGCCCCAGAATGGCGGTGCCCAGGGCAATGTAGGACACTTGGCTCACGGTGGAGTAGGCCAGGCGTTTTTTCAGGTGATCCTGGGACAGGGCCTGGACCGAGCCGTAGAGGATGGTGAAGGCCGCCACGGCGCCCAGCGGCGTCAGCAGCCCCAGGGAGGCGGCGAACTCTACCCCGTAGACGTCGTACACTACCCGCACGATGCCGAAGGCGCCGGCCTTGACCACCGCCACCGCGTGCAGCAGGGCGCTCACCGGCGCCGGCGCCACCATGGCCTGGGGCAGCCAGCCGTGCAGCGGGACCAGGGCCGCCTTTACCCCCAGACCGGCCATCAGCAGCAGGAAGATCCAGCTCAAGGTCGCCGGGTCCAGCCCCGGGATCTGGCCCAGGATGCCGCCCTGGGCGAAATCCAGGGGGCCGGCGATGGTGCGCAGCCATACCGCCCCCACCAGCAGCAGCATACCGCCGGCCAGGGTGTAGGCCAGATAGATGCGCGCCCCGCGTAGCGCCTCCGGGCTGCCCTTGTGGGCCACCAGGGGAAAGGTGGCCAGGGTCAGGAGCTCGTAGAAGATTACGAAGGTGAATAGGTTGCCGGCCAGGGCCAGGCCCACGGTGGCGGTCACGCACAGGCTGAAGAAGCCGAAAAAGCGGCTGCGGTGGGGCGCGTTTTCCAGGTAGCCGATGGCGTAGACGGTGGTTACCAACCACAGCACGGTGGACAGGGTGACGAACAGCACCGACAGGGCGTCCGCGTGCAGCACCAGGTCCAGGCCCGGCGCCAGGGTCCAGCGGGTCTCGTAGACCTGCTCGTGGAACACGCCCCAGATCATCCAGGCCACCAGACCCAGCTTGGCGACGGCGCCGAACAGGTTCAGCCCGGTGCGCAGGGCATGGCTTTCTTCCCGCAGCAGAAAGATGGCCAGACCCGGCGCCAGGGAGCTGAGCAGGATCAGTAAGGGCAACCAGATGCTCATATTCACGGCGAACCCTCTAACGAGGCTTGCCTTAGACCTGCGAGGCGTGAATTCTTTTGACAAGCACGAAGATCTACCCTGTGGTATTCCTCAAGGCTTGCAGTTGCGTCCGCATCCTCATCCAGCATTCCAATCGTACAGGATTAACAGGATTTGCAAGATTAACAGGATTTTTTTCTTGAGTTTTTATGGAGCTTAGCACCGCACGGTTACACGCTTGCCGAAATTGATCAGTAGTCCGACATCGATTGCGGTACTTCACCTTCAATGGTGCTTGCTTACGAAACGCTATCTTTCGCGATCTAAGCTCGACAGATATTTGGCTTTTTCCAGTAAGCACATTCACCAACAATGACAAAATCTTGTTAATCTAAGAACATCCTGTTAATCCTGTACGATTGGCGGCAGGCACGATCCACCAAGAGATGCTCATAGACTGACTCCTTTTTGGGCTTATCTCACGGATTTAATATCCAGTAACACTACTGTCCGGTAAAACCTTCGCCCCACTCACGTAACAGCTTGTAAAGACATGCAAAACCGCGGATTTCGGGG
>JAIZWN010000785.1 GCA_020443945.1 Candidatus Thiosymbion ectosymbiont of Robbea hypermnestra
TGAGCCTCCGTCCTACAAGGCTGGCTACGGCCAAAAGCCCCTCGCCCCTGGCGGGGGAGGGGTTGGGGAGAGGGGGAATCGATGGCTTCACTTCGAGACGGTTAATGACTCCATACCAAGCCAAATAAAAATGACGAAGTAAAACCTCCTGTCAATCCTGAAAAATCCTGTTAATCCTGTTAATCCTGTCCTATTTGAACTCAGCCCGACACCTTCAACGTGGCTTGAGTTTTCAGACAGCCTCTAAGAAAATCCTGTCAATCCTGTACTATTGGAGGAAGACACGATTCATCAGGAATTACCCACTGACCTGGCGGCGGTCGATTCGATAGCGGCGATCCGTGACCGCGAGCAGGCCCCCCAGGGCCATGCACAGGCCGCCGAGCCAGATCCAGCGGACATAGGGTTTGTAGTAGATCCGCAGGGCCCAGTCGCCGCTGTTTCCGCCCCCGTCCAGGGGCTCGCCGAGGGAGACATAGAGATCGCGGGTAAGGCCCCAATCGATGGCTGCCTCGGTCATGGGCTGGTTGCTGGCAAAATAGGTGCGCTTCTCCGGCTCCAGCACCGCGATTTGCCGCTTCCCCGCGAGGACCGTGAAGCGGCCTCTGGCGGCCCGGTAGTTGGGACCGGGCACCGTTTCCACGCCCTCGAACCGGAAGCGATAGCCGGCGACCTCGTGGACCTCGCCGGGGGCCATGCGGATATCCTGCTCACTGCCGAAGTGGGTGACCATAGTGACGCCGCCGATGAACAGGGCGACGCCCACATGGGCCAGGAGCATGCCGTAATAGCTGCGCCCACCGCCGGCCAGGTCCGCGTCCAGGGGTCGAATAGCCCGTCGCCGGCGCAGGCGTTCCCACAGCCCTGCCAGGTGGGAGAAGAGCACCCAAGCCGCCAGCCCCAGACCCAGTGCCAGGAACGATGCTCCCCCCCTGGGCGCGGTCAGGAAAACAACGGCACCGCCGGTGACACCGACCGCGAGCAGCGCGGGAATCCACAGGTTCCCCACCAGCCGGCCGGCCCCGTCGCGTTTCCAGCGGGTCAGGTGGCCGACGCCCAGGAACAGGGCCAGAAAGGGCATGAGGGCCAGGAACATCTTGTTGAACCAGGGAAAACCCACGGAGATCTTGCCCCAATCCATGGCCTCGTAGATCAGCGGCGCCAGGGTGCCGAACAGGACCAGGGCGGCAAAGGCGGTCAACAGCAGGTTATTGGCCAGCAGGAAGCTCTCCCGGGACAAGAGGTCGAAGCGCCCGCCGCCGGCCACCGCCGGCATACGCCAGGCGTAGAGGGCCAGTGAGCCGCCGACGACCAGGCACAAAAACACCAGGATAAAGGCGCCGCGGGCCGGGTCCGTGGCGAAGGCGTGCACCGAGGTCAACACCCCGGAGCGTACTAGGAAGGTGCCGAGCAGACTCAGGGAGAAGGCGCACAGGGCCAGAAGCAGGGTCCAGCTCTTGAAGGCCGCCCGCTTTTCGGTGACCGCCAGGGAGTGGATCAGGGCCGTGCCCACCAGCCAGGGCATGAGGGAGGCGTTCTCCACCGGGTCCCAGAACCACCAGCCGCCCCAACCCAGCTCATAGTAGGCCCACCAGCTTCCCAGGGCGATGCCGATGGTCAGAAACACCCAGGCCACCGTGGTCCAGGGCCGGGACCAGCGCGCCCAGGCCGCGTCCAGCTTGCCGCCGAGCAGCGCGGCGAGCGCGAAGGCGAAGGCCACCGAGAAGCCCACATAGCCCATATAGAGCATGGGCGGATGGATGGCCAATCCGGGGTCCTGGAGCAGGGGATTGAGATCCCGTCCCTCCGGCGGCACAGGAAAGAGGCGCTCGAAGGGATTGGAAGTCAACAGCATGAAGAGCAGAAAACCGATGCCGACCAGGCCCAGCACCGAGAGCACCCGCGCCACCACCTGCCGGGGCAGATGACGGCTGAAGGCCGCCACCGCCCCCCCCCAGGCGCCGAGCAGCAGGGTCCACAGCAGGAGCGAGCCCTCGTGGGCGCCCCAGACCGCCGAAACCTTATAGACGGTGGGCATGAGGGTATTCGAGTTGCGGGCCACATAGAGGACCGAAAAATCATCGCGCAGGAAGGCCAGTACCAGGCAGGCGAAGGCAATCGTCAGAAAGGTAAGCTGACCCCAGGCCAGGGGTCGCGCCGTCGCCATCCAGGAATAGCGACGGTTAAAGGTACCCGCCAGCGGCAGGCCGGCCTGGATGCCGGCCAGCACCAGGGCCAGAATAAGGGCCAGGTGGCCGAGCTCCGGGATCATCGACCCGTGGCCGTCCCGGCGGCATCCCCCTCCACGCCGGTGGGCTGGAGGCTGGCGGCCACCTCCGGCGGCAGATAGGACTCGTCGTGCTTGGCCAGCACCTCCTCGGCGTAAAAGACCCCATCCGCGCCCAGACGACCCTTGGCCACCACGCCCTGACCTTCCCCGAACAGATCCGGCAGGATCCCCGTATAGCTCACCTTTCGGGTCGCGGCATTATCGGTGACCGCGAACACCCGCGTCAGACCATCGGCCTGGCGGACCAGGCTGCCCGGCACCACCAAGCCGCCGAGCCGGAACAAGGCATCCGCCGGGGCCTCCCCGGCGGCTACCTGGGAGGGACTGAAAAAATACGAAATATTGCTCCGCATGGCATCCAGGGCCAGGGCCGCGGCGATGCCCACGCCTAAAATAGCGAGAACCACGAAAAGCAGGCGCCGTCGTCTGGCCCTCACCGGGTATCCCCCCCCCCGGCCTTCCGAATACGGCGGGCCAGAATCGTGCGATCCCGTCGCGCGCGGCGGGCCAGGATACCGCGGCGCCAGCGGAACAGCTGCACCAGCTCCCATACCAGCAACAGCAAGGCCATGCCGTAAGAGCTCCAGACATAGAAGGCATAGCCCCCCTGGGCGAAAAACATCTCCATCATTTCTATTCCCCTTGCTCCCGCGCAATCGCCGCCTTGACCCAGTTCGTATCCACCTCCCGGATCAGGATCAGATTCCGCACCCGCATCAGGACGGTGGTGAAGCTATACACCCACAAACCGAAGGTCATGACCAGCATGGACCCCAGGATATTGGGTTCCATGTTCGCGAGGGAAGAACGCTGATGCAGCGCCGCGCACTGATTAGGATCCGGGCAATTGATGGACCAGAAGATAACCGGGACCATCACCAGACCGACAATAGCCAGCAGGGCGGAGGCCTGGTCCGCCCGGTGCGGATCATCGATGGCCGAGTGCAGGGCGAGATACCCGAGATACAGAAAAAACAGGATCAGCTCCGAGGTCAACCGCGGGTCCCAGTCCCACCAGGTGCCCCAGCTCGGATGGCCCCAGAAGGCGCCGGTCCACAAGGCCAGAAAGGTAAAGATAGCGCCGGTAGGGGCGGTGGCGCGGGCCAGCATAAAGCTGAGCCGGGTATTGAAAACCAGCCCGATCGCCGAATAACCCGCCACCACCAGATACAGCCACATGGACATCCAGGCGGCCGGGACATGGATAAAAATAATCCGGTAATACTCCTTCTGGGGATTGGCGCCGCCGAGCCGGTCCGGGGTCTCGAAAAAGCCCCAGTAGAGCCCGCCGAGAATACTCACCGCGGCTAGCACGGCGAACCAGGGGATCAGCTTACCGGCCAGGGGATAAAAGGTAGCCGGGGAAAAAAATCGAAACAGCTTCATCTTTATCAAGACCAGGTGGTTTCCAATTGCCTTTGTTCACTTACGCAATCGCGCAAATACAGATTGATAAGACTCTGATAAGGAATACCCTTCTTATCGGCCCTTGCTCCGCGTCTTTGCCGCTCCATTGTCTGGTAGCCGGTAGGATACCGTCCGACGCGGGGCCATGTCCGGTCAACGGGTCAAGGCCAGGTGCTCGGCCCAGAGAAATTGCAATACCTTGCGTACGTATTGTTGCGTTTCCGGGTAGGGGGGGATCTGGTTGCCGTACTTGATGACGGCATGTTCCCCGGCATTGTATCCGGCCAGGGCCAAGCGCAGGTTCTGCTTGAATTTGTCGAGTAGAAATCGCAGGTGGTTTGCCCCCCCGCGGATGTTTTCGGCCGGGTTGTGGAGATCGGATACCTTGTATTTGGCTGCGGTGGTCGGTATGAGCTGCATCAATCCGACTGCCCCCGCGGGGGATATGGCCATCGGGTCGTATCCTGATTCGGCGCGGATGACGGCGTGGATCAGTTCCGGGCGTAGCTTGAACCTTTTGGCGAAGCGTTTTATCAAGGGAACGTAGCGGGCGCGCCGGGCCGAGAGCTGTTTCGGCAGAACCGCGAGCTTATGACGACCGGAGAGCACGGGGATCTTGTTGCTCTTCTCGACAAGCTCCTTCGAGGCACGCTTCCATTCCAGTTGAAAGTTGTCCCCCATCAGGGGCGTGTCGGTGAAATAAAGTCTGCCGTCCGCGTCCAGATACTTGTAGAGATCACCGCTGCATGGCAGGGAGATCCCGATCAGCAGAAGGAGTATGGATCCGAAGAGTATGCGTTTCATTGTTCGGTTCCGGGGGTCTGGCCGGTCTGTCTCTTGTCCGGGACTCGCCGACCCGGTGGGATTCGCGGCTACCGCGCCGCCGTGGGCGGAGTTCGCAGCCGCCTTCCTACGGGTCGGGCGGACGATAAGCATACTGTAGAGGCAGCTTCCGCTTCCAGTAGGAGTTGCGCGACTGGCTCCTGGCCTTCGACTACTTCAACGCGACGATGGCACAGCCGTTCACGTGGACCCATCAAGGCAAACCGTTGATTGTTTGCTGTTTCCACTATTTGCGCGCAGGGGTGCTAACGTGCGGTCAGTCGGCAGTCGGGGTTGCGGTAGAGGTTGGGATACATGCGCTGGGATGGCGGCGTCGATCCCCATTGGGGGTAGGGCGGCGATGCCTCCGGGGCTGTCGGGGTCGATGGCGCCGGGTACCGGTCGGGTTGCCTGTAGGGTCCTTGCCAACGGCCGCGCGCGCCGGGCGATTTCTCCTGCGGTCGAAAGCTGTAGCGCTCGGTAGGAGGGGCTGAGGAGGGGTAGGGCGGTACGGTCGATTGCGCCTGCGGGTAGGGGTGGTATGGCGTTGCGTACTGATCCGGATAGGAGCTGGTCTGCCGGCGTTTGTGCTCCCGCTCCGTCAGGGGCCTGAAGCGGTAGCCGCCCGGTCGGGTCCGGGCCTGGGTGTGGGGGGGATTGTAGCCGCCGCGATAGGCGTCTGGGTAGGGTGGTTCGGGATAGGCTCTCCGTTCGCCGTGGGAAGGTACCGCAAAAGGCGATGCCCGATGCCCTCCATAGGGTGGGGGGACGGGATTGGGACCGGGTTGTCCGACGATCCCGTAGTCATAGGCCGGTGTCGGCAGGGTAGGCTCCCGGGGTTGGAGGTGCCGGTCGGTGGTGGACTCCGGGTCACCGCCCTGGTGGTCGGAATCCGCGGGCTCGTCCCCGGAATCCAGAATCAGAAACCCCACGGCCAGGATCGCCAGTAGACTAATGATGCGTAATTGGGTGCTCACGGCTCAAAAATCCACTTGGTTTCCATAGGGTTGTTTGTGGATTATACAAGATGGAGTGAAATTTTCCCGTTAACTATTACCTCCTTTCGACGACTATTGCAAATTCACAACCGTTGCCGGCTCCGGGGGTTCAATCGATACGGTTCATTTTACCTGTTTTGCATCTTATCTGGTCTCGCCTTGGATTTTTCGGGCTTCGTCGTGGGCGGGTATGCCTTGCGTGGGTGACGGACCAGGAAAAAAGGGGTTGCGATTTTTCGCAACCCCTTGTTTTTGTTGGTGGGCCGTCAGGGATTCGAACCCCGGACCAAGGGATTATGAGTCCCCTGCTCTAACCACTGAGCTAACGGCCCTTTGGTTCGTCATTCCACGTCGAGGAAGCTCTTGAGTTTTTCGGAACGGGTCGGGTGGCGTAGCTTGCGCAGGGCCTTGGCCTCGATCTGACGAATCCGCTCGCGCGTGACGTCGAATTGCTTGCCGACCTCTTCCAGGGTGTGGTCGGTGTTCATGTCGATGCCGAAGCGCATGCGCAGGACCTTGGCCTCCCGCGAGGTCAGGCTGGCCAGCATGTTTTGCGTGGCTTCGCGCAGACCTTCGGAGGTCGCGGACTCGACGGGGGCGATCACGCTGGCGTCCTCGATGAAATCGCCCAGATGGGAGTCCTCGTCGTCGCCGATGGGGGTCTCCATCGAAATGGGTTCCTTGGCGATCTTCAGGACCTTGCGCACTTTGTCCTCGGGCATATCCATGCGCGAGGCGAGCTCCTCGGGCGTGGCCTCCCGGCCCATCTCCTGGATCATCTGGCGGGAGATGCGGTTGAGTTTGTTGATGGTCTCGATCATATGCACCGGGATACGGATGGTCCGCGCCTGGTCGGCGATGGAGCGGGTGATGGCCTGCCGGATCCACCAGGTGGCATAGGTGGAGAATTTGTAGCCGCGGCGATACTCGAACTTGTCCACCGCCTTCATGAGACCGATGTTGCCCTCCTGGATCAGATCCAGAAACTGAAGACCGCGATTGGTGTACTTTTTGGCGATGGAGATGACCAGGCGCAGATTCGCCTCGACCATTTCCTTTTTCGCGCGTCGGGCCTTGGCTTCCCCGATGGACATCTTGCGGTTGATTTCTTTGATCTCGCCGATGGTGAGGGCGTTTTCCCTTTCCACGTCCTGCAGCTTGCGCTGGGCGCGGCAGATTTCCCGCGCACAGGCCGCGAGTCGCTCGCCATAGGGTTCGCCGCCAGCGCCTTGCCGGTCGATCCATCCCAAGTCGGTCTCGTGGTTGGGAAAGGTGGTGAGGAAAACCTTGCGCGGCATTCCCGCCGCCCTGACCGCGAGGTCCGTGATCGCGCGCTCCTGGACGCGGATCTGCTCGATGGTGTAGCGCAGCATATCCACCAGCAAATGGAAGACGTTGGCCACCAGCTTGAAGTGCAGAAACGCCTCGGAGACCTCCTCCCTGGCCGCGCGGGTACGCTCGTCGTCCCGCCCGAACCGCTCCGTACAATCGCGCATTGCCGCGTAGTGGTCGCGCAGGAGCTGCACGCGGCGGGCGACCTCTTCCGGATCCGGGCCTTTATCCAGCTCGGCCTCTTCATCGTCATCGTTCGTGGATGACTCGGTTTTGGCCGTCTTGGCCACGATCGGCGATGCCGGTACGGCATCGTCGGTGTCGGCGAACCCCGAGATGACGTCGGAGAGACGAACCTCCTCGTTTTCCACCAGCGTGAAGATCTCCAACAGCTTCTCGATGGTGGGGGGATAGACGGAGAGGGCGGAGAGGACCTGGTTGAGACCGTCCTCGATGCGCTTGGCGATCCGCAGCTCCCCTTCGCGGGTCAAGAGCTCGACCGTGCCCATCTCGCGCATATACATGCGTACCGGGTCGGTAGTCCGTCCGAACTCGTTGTCCACCGATGCCAGCGCCGCCGCCGCGGCCTCGGCGGCCTCGTCATCGGAGACGGCGGAATCACTCAGGGTCTGATCGACTTCCGCGGGGGCCGTTTCGTGCACCGTGATCCCCATATCGTTGATCATGCGCACGATATCTTCGATTTGCTCCGATTCGACGATGCCAGGCGGCAGGTGGTCGTTGACCTCGGTGTAGGTCAGAAACCCCTGCTCTTTACCCTTGGCGATCAGATGCTTGAGCTGGGATTGTTGTTGTTCTTGGTCCATAAAGGCGCCGGACTCTGGGATAACTAAAACTATAGACAGCCAATTTCCTATTTTAACATGCCCATCCATACTCTTTCGATGGGCATTTTCTTCCTTCTCAGCTTCAGGACCTGCTTAGCGGGGCAGAAGGTGGCCAGTGACCACGCCGGCTTCCGGCAGGTTTGAATCACCCTCTCCCTGTCACCCCTCTCCCTCCAGGCAGGAGGGTGTCGCCTGTTGCGACATTCTCCCCAGGGAAAGGGGCTTCGGGCCCGAGAACATCAGCCGGCGTGATGATAAACCCCGGCCACCCAGGCCCTTCTTTCGGGGAAAGGGGATCAACCAGCGGTGCTCTTTTCCACTTCCGGAGCCACAAAGCGTTCAAGCAAAATAGGGTGAAATGGGGTGTTCGGTCCGGGAGGGACAGGGGCTCTGGATTGTTACCTGCCGGCTGCCGAAGCGGTCGTCGGCGCGGGTGATTAGTTTGCCGACTCCTGAGGTTCCGGTATTGCGGATCCGTCGGTCGACGTTACCGCGGAGAGGTTCGAGTTTTCGGCGGGAATTAAAGAGTACAGGTCTGCCCGGTGGTCTATTCTGGCAATGATGGGATGACCCGAACCGAATCGGCTGAAGTTTTCAGGATTTCCCTGCAATTTCTCAAGGCGCGAAGCGAGAACACAGTTTCCGTTTCGCTTCATGTTCCGGTTACTTACGTACTTGGGTAGTGGTTAAATTCATAGTGGCATGGTTGTGCGGCTTGACGATTCGATCCCCACTGCTTTTGCCATCCCTGGCGCCTGGATTCCGGCAATCCCTGCCGGAATGACGGGGTAGGGG
>JAIZWN010000786.1 GCA_020443945.1 Candidatus Thiosymbion ectosymbiont of Robbea hypermnestra
ACCGCATTTTTTCATCGGCGAGAATCTGCGTAATCTGCGGATTCAAGCATCACAGATCACAAAACTACAACACTACCCACGGCATGATTCCTCGCATACTTCATTTTGTGCCGGGTTTTCGCCTGGGTGGCATCGAATCGCTGCTTATGGGCCTGTACCGCGGGCTCGACGGCGGCATTCAGTTCGATTTCATGGTGGATACGCATGCCGCCTTGCCGGAGTTCGACGAGATCCGCGCCGGGGGCGGCCGGGTTTTCCGGATGGGGCGCTATCTCGACGCCCCATGGGGTTACCAGCGCATGATCCATGACGTACTGGACAGACATGGCGACGAATACATAGCCGTTCACAGCCATGATGTGATTCGCGCGCTGCCCTTGCTGTGGGCGGCGCGTCGCTACGGCGTTTCCCGGCGTATCCTGCACTCGCACACCGATAGCCTGGAGGGTTCTCCGAAGGCATTGGTCGCCGCTCCCATCGCCGCCGTCACGGTGCCTCTGGCCACGGACCTCTGGGCCTGCTCGGAAGCGGCGGGCCGCTTCTTTTTCGGGCGTCGCCGATTCGAGGTATTTCCCAACGCCATCCCCAGCGAGCGTTTTTTATTCAGGCCCGAGGATCGGGCGCGCATCCGTCGGCGCCTGGGTATCGGTCGGGATACCCTGGTGATCGGCCATACCGGACGCTTCACGTACCAGAAAAACCACGATTGGTTGATACGTGTGTTTGCCGAAGTGCGCCGGTGGCGTTCGGATGCCCGTCTGATTCTTGTGGGCGAGGGACCGCTGGAGACGGCAAGCCGCGCGCTGGCCGAAACCCTGGGTGTGGCCGAAGCGGTTCATTTTGTCGGGTTGCAACCCGAAGTGGGTCCTTTCCTGTCGGCCATGGACCTGTTTCTGCTGCCTTCGCATTTCGAGGGTTTCGGCATCTCCCTGCTCGAGGCCCAGGCCAATGGCCTGCCGTGCCTCGCATCCACGGTAATTCGGAAGGAAGTGCGTGTGACGCCTGGGATCGAGCTCTGCCGCCTGGACGATCCCCTGGATCTGTGGCGCGACGGACTGCTTAGTCTTCACGAACGGGGGAGGGGGGATAGTGTCGCCAATGTGGCACGCATTCGTCGGGCGGGGTATGACCTGGATAACCAGCTGACCCGTCTGCTGGCGATGTATCGGTAACAGGTGAAATGGGGCACCAGGGGATGTTCTCAATTCTCACACAAAGACACCAAGCCACAAAGGGATCGTGGATCATGGGTAAGGCGCCCGTTGGCCGTCATT
>JAIZWN010000787.1 GCA_020443945.1 Candidatus Thiosymbion ectosymbiont of Robbea hypermnestra
ATGCGCAAGCTCCTGCACGCCATCCACGCTATGCTCAAGACGCGCACCCCCTTTGAGAGCCACCGCTTCTACGCCCTACCGGAAGCGGCGTCCTGATTCATTCTGCTTATGGACGGGAGGCACATCGGACTTGCAGGGGAACAGAGTATCTACGCGAGTTATCCGCTGTGGATATCGGCGACCAGATCTTCGATCGCGTGTGCGCCGACCACCGCATCGCGCATCGGCTCATCAAGCCCAGACCCCCCAGACCAGCGGCACGAGCGAACGCTTCAATGGCCGCGTCGCCAAGGTCTCAGCCACCACCCGCTTCGACTCCTCCGAGCATTTGGCCGAGGCCCTCGCACGCTAGCACCCCATTTCACCTTATTTTGCGTCCTCTTAAGCCCCCCAAACGCGCCCAGGCAAGGCACAGTGCGCTGAGAATGTAAAATAAGGTGAAACGGGGTACTAGGGTCCAAACCTGTAATCAGCACATTCCTCAAAAGGGCCCTGGGCCACATTCCGCCCCTTCAGGCCATGAGGCACTGGTCTCAAAAACAACCCAATCCGTTCAAAAAACGGGGCTATAATTTAACGGGACCCGACAATTGAAAATACCCCTTAGGGGGCGCTGTCGATTAACAAATTATTCAGGAATAACAATCGGTTATGAGATATATAGGGTGGAAAAGCGCCGCGGTACCGCGGCGCTTTTCCGCCAGCGGAATGGGCCGCGTTTTCCGCGGCGAGATGCGTTGCGCTTTCCCGCCTTACGCGGGCTACATGGATCCAATTGAGAACGCCCCCCCAGGATTTGGACGAGGAACAGGGAAACACTAAGAAGGAGGCATCCACAGATGCACGATGAATTCGTGCGCGGAATCGCAAGGTTTCGCGAGCAATATGCGGACAATCTGCCTTGGGATCCCGAAGCGGTCGTTCGTGGTCAATCGCCGAAGATTGCCATGTTGACTTGCAGCGACTCTCGCGTGGTCCCTCACCTTACGACGGGTTCGGGCGTCGGCCAGCTTTTCATGCTCCGCAACGCGGGCAACTTCGTCCCACGGCCCGGCGCCGGTTTTTCGGAGGAGGCCTCGCTATGCTTCGCGGTCGATGGTCTGCGCGTCGAGCATGCGATCGTCTGTGGTCACACGCATTGTTTTGCCGTCGGGGCCTTGAACGGCGACTGGCGCAACCTGGATCCCACCATGATCCGCTGGTTCGAAAACGCCGAGCGGGCGAGGGCCGGGGCATCCCCACTGGCGCAGGTGGAACACAACGTGCTCATACAGGTCGCCCGGCTCAAGCAACTCCCCTGTGTCCACAAGGCGCTCGCCGAAGGACGGCTTCAGGTACATGGCATGGTGTACGACATCGAAAGCGGGCGATTCACCGTGTATGACGCGGCAAGCGAAACCTTCGTTCGGGTTGGTGAGAGAGAATCGAGCAAATGAGCTTCATACACGGACTATCCTTCAAGCACCTTCGGGGGGATCTCTACGGCGGTCTGACCACGGCCGTCGTAGCCTTGCCATTGGCCCTCGCGATGGGCGTAACCTCAGGCGCCGGCCCTATTGCCGGCCTCTATGGCGCTATTTTTGTCGGCTTTTTCGCCGCCTTGTTCGGTGGCACCCCCGCTCAGGTTTCGGGACCAACCGGGCCAATGACCGTGGTCATGGCCCTGATTTTTACCCGATATACCACTCTCTATCCCGAGGATCCCGCCACCGGTGCCGCGCTGGCCTTTACCGTAGTGATGCTGGGAGGGTTGTTCCAGATCGGATTCGGGATTTTGCGGCTCGGCAGATTTGTCGAATTGGTTCCGGCTTCGGTGGTATCCGGCTTCATGAGCGGCATCGGGGTCCTCATTATCCTGTTACAGATCGGCCCGCTCATGGGTCATACCTCACCCGCCATTCCACTCGAGGCCACATTGGCCGTACCTGGATTTCTGGCGAATCCACAGGGTGGGGCGATTGTTCTGGCCCTGATCGCGCTGGCGATTGCCTTTCTGATTCCGACCTATCTGCCGCGGGTGAATCGCCTGTTCCCCGCTCAGGTGATGGCATTGATCGTGGGTACCGCTGTCTTCATGCTGCTGATGCCGGAGAGTGGTGTCCCCATTCTGGGCGAAATCCCCACCGGTCTGCCGGATCCGCAAATACCGGCCATTATGCTGACCCATGTGGCGGATATGATTGTCTCGGCCGTGATGCTCGCGGCACTGGGCACCATCGATTCCCTCCTGACTTCCCTGGTGGCGGACAATCTCACCCGTACCCATCACAAGCCGGATCGGGAGCTGATCGGCCAGGGTATCGGTAATACGATCGCCGGCCTGTTCGGTGGTCTGCCCGGCGCCGGCGCCACCATGCGTACCGCCGTCAACATCAAGGCCGGGGGACAAACCCCCCTGTCCGGCGCCCTGCATGCCTTGATTCTGCTCGCTATCGTCCTCGGCGCGGGCAGCTTCGCTTCCAATATCCCCAAGGCCGTACTGGCCGGCATTCTGGTAAAAGTGGGCGTCGATATTATCGACTGGAACACCCTTAAACACATCAGAACAACCCCTTTGGCCGAGGTGTTCATAATGGTCACCGTGTTCCTGCTCACGGTGTTTGTCGATCTGATCATGGCGGTTTCCGCCGGCATGGTGATCGCCAGTATGCTGTTTCTCAAACACATGACCGACCTTCAGGTAAAAAGCATCACGGCCGTCAACGAACCCGATGATAAAGTGCCTCTTACCGAGTACGAAAAAGCGATTTTGCACGCAACGCATGGAAAAATACTGCTGTATCATGCCAAAGGACCACTCGGCTTCGGCGCCGCCAAGGGTATGATGCGTCGCCTTGCCGATTTCAAACAGTTCGATGCCCTGGTCGTGGACCTGACTGACGTGCCGGCGATGGACTTCACCTCCTGTCGGGCACTCGATGACATGATCGACAATACCATGACGACGAATCGTCAAGTCTTCATTGTAGGCATGCGGCCCGAACTGAAGGAATTTCTGGATACGCAAGGCGTTTTAGAAAAAATCGAACCTATGAACGTTCATGGTCAGCGGGCGACCGCCCTGTGTGCGGCAGCCAGATCGATCGACCTGAATCCGGATAGAAATCGGGGTAGTGGTAAATTTTCAAGTGATCAGGTATCTCCCTGAGTCACGTCGAACATCACACAAAGACACCAAGCCACCA
>JAIZWN010000788.1 GCA_020443945.1 Candidatus Thiosymbion ectosymbiont of Robbea hypermnestra
ATCCTGTAAATCCTGTCCTATTGGGGGTTTGCGACGCAGCTCGAGTTGAGCACTCGTGGTCTTAAGGCAAAGCCTCGCTAGCAATTGTCGCTCCAGTCGCCGCCGATCTCATAGGCTGGCCCCGCCGCCGGACGCCCTGCTCACCGCAACAGCCCCAGCTCATGCGCCCGTACCAACAGATCGCGCGCAATGGGCGCCGCGGTGGCCGATCCATACCCCCCGTGCTCCACGAGTACCGCCACCGCCAGGACCGGACGTCGGGCGGGGGCAAAGCCGACGAACCAGCTATGGGCCGCCCCCTGGGGGTTTTGCGCCGTCCCGGTCTTGCCCGCGATGGTCGGCGCCAGGACATCGATATTCCGCCCCGTACCCTCGGTCACCACCTTGCGCAGCATCCCCACGAGCCGGCGGGCGCCGGCCGCGGGCAAAAACCGGGCGAGCTGAGCGGGTGGATCGCTTACCGCCAAGCGCGGCCTCATCGCCAGCCCCCGATTGGCGACCGCCGCCGCGATCAAGACCATATGGGCCGGGGTCACCAGGATCTTTCCCTGACCGATGGAGGCCTGCGCCAGACCGTACCGATCGGAGCGTGGAATCTCGGGTATGCGGCCGGTACGCATGGTCCAGGAGCCATGGGGACCGCGGTACAGCTCGATCGGGCGGTTGAAATGGAAACGCTCGATATTGCGGGCGAAAGCGGCATGACCATAGTCGACCCCGAGCCGGGCGAAGAACACATTGGACGACTTCGCCATGGCGGTCGCCAGATCGAGGCGGCCATGGCCCTTCCAGATCCGCCCCTGGCGGCGCGCCGCATAGTACTCATGGTCCCGGATCTTCCGATAGCGCGGGGAGGTGGTATAACCATCCGCCGGACAATGCAGGGTACCCTGGAAACCCCGATCCAGGGCCAGGGCGGCGGTGAGAATCTTGAAGCCGGAGCCGGGCGGATAAAGCCCCTGGGTCGCCCGATTTAGCAAGGGTGTCCCCGGATCGCCGGGCCGGAACAGAGCGGCGGTTATCCGGTTCGGATCGAAGGCCGGCGTGCTGACCAACACCCGGATGGCGCCATCCCCCGCGTCCAGCATCACCACCGCCCCGTGTTTACCGCCGAGCCGCCGCACCGCCAATTGCTGCAACTCGGCATCCAGCGTAAGCCTCAGATCCTGCCCACGGGGACTCTCCTCACGGGTCAACAGCCGGCGCCCCAGCTCCCCCCAGGCCGGCAGACTATCCGCCAGGGCGCCGTTCAGATGGGCATTGGCCGCCGCCTCCAGGCCACTCGCGCCGAACTTGGGGTCGCTGTAGCCCACGACATGGGCGAACGCGGGCCCATAGGGATAACGGCGGAGCACCCGATTCCCCTGTTTCTCGCTGAGGGCCAGCACCGCCAAGGCGATGCGAAAAGACCTTTTAGGCCGACCCAGATGCCGCGGCTCGGTCAGGCCGCGCACAGCGATGCCGAGCCTGAAGAGATAGACGAGCGTGGCGAAAAACGCGGCCTGCAGCCCGATGCGCAGAATCGGCCAGGCATCGGAGCCTACAATGGCGCCGAACAGCTCGGCGGAATCCGGCAAAGTCATACGCGCGCCCGCATCAAGTTCAATTCAATTCCCGGCCTTTGAGACCCGTCGGTTTTGCAAGTCTTCAAAAGTATGGGGACCGGCAACCTCACGGATAGCTAGGGGGCGTTCTCACTTAACCGAATCCCCCGAAAATCAAATGCAGCAAACCCATACACTTGTCGGTGGGTCACCGCCTTCCGTGTTTTCACACCAAGCCACCAAGCCACGAAGAATGCTTCCGTGGTCTCGGCCGGCTCTTGGCGTTGCCGGCGCCACCGCACC